>NZ_JACVWA010000001.1:0-77411 GCF_020658275.1 Clostridioides sp. ES-S-0190-01
GTTTGTATTTAAAACATGTAAAATGGGATGAATTAAGAGGTAAATTTTCAAACGAACAGCTCGATGAAATATGTATAAAGGCTATAAGAAAATCACCAATGGTCTTGCAATATATAGAAAATCAAACAGAGGAAATGTGTTTAATAGCAGTAAAAAAAGATGGATTAGCACTTAAGGATGTAGATAACCAAACAGAAAAAATATGCTTAGAAGCTATGAATGAAAATCCATTGTCTTTCTATTCAATAAGACGAAAAGAAGTTAAATTTACGAAAAAAAATTTACTTAAAATGTATATTAAGCTAATAAAGTATAAACTATTTTAAAATTTATATTAAATAGGAAGCAATATCTCATGAACTTTTTGGTTCATGAGATATTCTATTTTATAATGGTTTGTGATATAATAAAAGCAAGAAGAACTACAATCTATTTTAATCTGGAGTGAAGTTCTTTATAAGCCATAGTTTATTTTTTGGATTTAAATATAAATTTAAATTCAACTAAAAAGCCAGTCTTTGTGCGAGACTGGCTTTTTACTTTTTTGTAAGATTGATTAGAGTATTTAAATATATCTAATATTAAAAACTATTGTATAAAATAAAAATATTTATTATAAAGATAGTTTAAGCAAAAAATCTTCTTTTGTTATTTCATTGTTAATGTATTGTTTTCTTAGTTTTTGTGCAACTTTAGACCATTTCATAAATTCTTCCTTTGATTCTCCTATGTAATTTTCTTTTAATTCATCTCTTTTCATTTTTGCATATTTTGCATTATATATCCGTTCATACTCTTTTAAAGTAGGATTGTTGGATATTTTTAGTTTATATGTTTTTTTAATGCCGATTTGGTTACAAGTAAGATTATTTTCATAAATTCTATTACAGTAATAAGCATTATGTTTACTTTTAAGTATAAAAAATTCACCACATAGCTGACATTTTTTTATTTTCAATTCTAATTTGCACATCTCTGCAAACTCATAGAATAAAAATTCTTCTAACTCTTCTAAAATTAAATACTTTATTGGATTTACTTCTTCAAATTGTTTATATGTAAGAGGAGGATGTTTTGTTTTATAATTGGTATTGTTATAATTTATGTCATTTATCTTATATAAATCTGATTCACAATTTTTCACAAGAGTTAAAGAATGAGGTGTTTTAAAAGAAAAATTTTCATATTGAGGGTGTTTATCTAAAAATAGAATAAATCGTTCACTTTGTGTTAATTTCGTTAAAGATTCTGTGTTAAGACAAATCTCAGCACCTTCTTTAAAAATCTCTTGCAATCTAATTATTTCTTCTAAAGCTCTAAAAGCAAGATGTAGTTGGTTTAAAATATTCTTCTCACTTAGAAATACAAATTCTATTTTGCTAACTAAATAAGAATAAGCAATATCATGTTTATTTTTTATAAGTTCTGCTATATGGTATATAATATTGTGGAGATTATCATAATTATTTTCTATATCTTCAATAATTATTTTATTATTTATAAAGTATTGGTTTAGTTGATTTTTATATTCAGCTAAATCCATTAGTAAGAACTCTATTAAATCCTCTCCAGGATAATCTATTTTTTTATCTTTAATTTGCTTTGAATTAATATAGTGTATTTTGTTTTTATTGTCTATTATTACTTTTATATTAAACATGTCTTTTATTAATGCCAGAGATTAAAAGTTTTAGTAATAATCCCAGCTACTCCTTTTTCTTTATAATATATTATAATATCATAAAGAATTAAATTTTGTAAAATATGGGTTTTTTCGATTCCTTATTTTAAAATTCAACAAACAATGATATTATAATCCATAAGAATAAGTAAAAAATTTATGTACAACAATGAAGATATTAGAATTTATAAAGGGCCCTATATATCTTTTTTTGTTAAAAATGAGGGGGGTTATTTCTTATGTTTTATTATAATGTAAACGCTATCATAGAAAAATTAGAGCAGGATGTGTTTTTAAGATCAAATGAATTATCTCAAAGTGAATTTGACTTTCTCCAAAATTTTATAGATTTCTTTAATTCACATAATAAAAATGAATATATAGAAATAAGTGCTTCTAAATTTCTTAATATAAAAAGAGAGTTTGAAAATGATTATAAGGAACATTGTAAATTTATTAAAAATGGAAATGGCCTTAACAATATAAAAAAAATATTCGAAGATATAAGTTATAATTTATCAATGGGAGAAAATATACTTTTTAATTGGGAATAATCATTAATTCTTATAAATAAAATATAGTTGATAATTTCTATTGTAGGATAGGAAAATTAGTTTTTTAGTATTTTTAGTGTTTTTAAAAAAATAAACTTGACAAAAACTATTTTTTAGTATATTAATATAGGTTATTGTTCTGAGTAGTTATGAATATTCTGAAAATTATTTGTTTTATTTTTTATAAACAATATTAATGTTGAAATATTAGTAAAGAAGTGTTAAAATACTATTAATGGATAAAGATTTGTATTAATAACAAAGCAGAGATGGCTATAGTATTAATCAAATAATAAGATAATATGGGTAGAATAGCTGGAGGACATGTAAACTTATTTGAGTATACATGTGAAATTCAATGCGACAAATCTGATTATGCCATAAAATTAGACTCTGAATTGTTGTTAAAAAAAATATATTAATAAAATAGACTAATGAGTTACCTAAATTTAGGTAACTCATTTTTATATAAAGTTTTAGTTATAAATAGCATTTAAATGTATATAATAAAAAAAATTAAATATAAAGAGGTGAAATTGTAATAAAATGAATAAATTTAATAAATTAGGAGATTCTCTTTTAGACTGCAAAAGAGAACTGTTAAAGGATTACCCAGAGATAATAACTAATAGTTTAATATTTTTTGCTAAAGATATGTTAGAAAAACAAATTATAGACGAAGATGTATTTGAATTATTAAAAAACAAAAATATAAATTTTAATGATTTTAGGAATACAATCATTTTTAATAGTAATTGTATAAAAACACAAGAAGAATTATTGGAAGAATATGAAGCTATAATCCAAAAAATAAGTGAATTTTTAGATTTTGAGAGCTTGGACATAAAAGTATCTGAAGATATTGAAAAAGAGATAATCTCTTTGAGTAAAGCTTTTATAATTCCTATTTCTTTTATCAAAAATTATTTTGATATTGATTCAGAAGAAAGTTTTAGAGAAATTACAAAGCAACAAGGATTTATGCATAAATTTGCAGTATTAAGAATGCCTAAAATAATAGCACCTTTTATAAAAGAAGGAGAATTTTTTGATGTTATAAACTCAGATGTATTTTTTCAAAAAGAAGAAGAGTCCTATGGGATTTTTCTATCTTTCAATATAAAATTAGCAGGATTTGAAAATAATAAAATTTTAGAAGATACAATAGGGGAGATTTCAAACATATTAGAATCTGTCCAGGTTGCCTTTAAGAATGGATTATCCTGTTAAACAAAAAAGAAAACCTTAAGGTTTTCTTTTTATTTGATTTATTTCAAATCAATCTCAAGTCTCCTCTTAAAGAATCTATACTTTAAGATAAGCTTATTATTACTTATATTTATTATAGCAAATAAAAAATCCTTACTATAATAAGGAGGGATCTTATCAATATCATATTTTAGATCTAAAATATGCAATACAAATTTAGCATTAAAATAAAGACAACATGATAGTGCAATCCATATAGTATAGAATACTATTAACAAATACTTAATCTGTATATGAGAAGATCTTAGTATAACTAATATCAAAGGAGCCAAATTAACTATAAATAATAGTATTTTATATAACTGGGATTTAAAAAAGATATTGTCTTTGGTAGTAGTATTTTTTAACAAATATAATATTATTTTATCAGTAAATATTATATTCACTGAACTTATTAATATATATATAAAACAAATTAGAAATATAAATAACATAGTATTAAACACCTTTCTTTAGTAATATTCTATAAGTTATTCTATTTCCAAAAAAAAATCTTATAACAAATTTAAGGCTATATAAACAAAAAGAAAGAGGTATTTAATAAATACCTCTTTCCCCTTAAGATTTAAATTTTTTAAATTGACTTAGATTAAAAATAACTTTTCCTTCAATATCTTTTTGATCAATTAGACCAACTATGGAGCTTCTGCTGTCTATGCTATTATTTCTATTATCTCCCATAACAAAGATTTTATCTTTAGGTATTTTTATCTCTAAGTCGCTTGTTTGCATTTTTTCATTTATATAATTTTCTTCAATTAATTTATCATTTATATATAATTTATTATTTACTATTTTTAAAGTATCCCCTTCAACAGCGATAACTCTTTTTATTATATATTTGACGTTTAGATCACTTCTTTTAATTACAACCACATCTTTATATTTTGGGTCTTCTTTATTATAAGCTATTTTACTTATTATTAGTTTTTCTCTGTCATATAAAGTTTGGTCCATTGAATGTCCCATTACTGTAGTTAAACGAATAACAGAAGAAATTAATAAAAAAGCTATTACACTTAATATTGCTGTTACGATTATATCTTTAAAAGTAAACTTTTCATTTACTTGTTTTTTACTCATTTTCAGTCCTCCTAAATTAACTATAAATATAGCTAATTAATCTTATTTATATATATATATATGAATATATGAAATGTAATGATTGCATTTTATATAAAAAATGTAAATATATATTTAATTTATATAATAAAGTAATAAATATCAAAAGTCAATTAAAAACACTATATATAGTTTCGCATTTATAAATTAATCAATATATAGTAGGTTAAACTAATTTTTTAAAATTAAAGAAAGTCATTAGCTTATCTAAAAAAATAGTTTTTAAAACATCGACATTTGCTATGTTTTTATATTCTTCTTCTAATAATACTTTATATGTAATGATTTCTTCAGCTAATCTATTTATATTATTAGAATTTGAAACCATTTCTTTATGTATTTCATTTAGATACTTTTTTGTTCTTAATCTAATATCAACCATTTTTAAAATATTATCATTAGATAATAGTTGAGGGGATTGGGAAATAGAGTATAGATAAAGTTCATACTCTTTTAATTTATTAAGTTCTATTTTTTTTTCAGAAATACAGTTATTCATGTTTAATATATACTCATATTCTTTTTCTTTAATTGTTTTTAAATAAGGGTCCAAAGTCAATAAATTGTATTCTTTATTATTTTCTGTAAAGATAACATCTAAAAAATAAATTTTCTGATTTGTATTTATACTGAAGTAGATATTATCCTGGTTAATTTTATTATTAATTGTATCAATTATACTTTTTAAATAAAATTCCTGGAAAGTATTTAACTCTTCAGCATTAAAGATGTTTTCAAAAGTATTAAAAAAATAAGATAAGTCTTCAATGTCTAAAAATAAATCTTCAGTTAATAATTTATATTTATTTTCCTTACTATTATTAAAAAGATCCAGAATATGTTTAAATTTATTTATAATATCATTGGATATATCAATACCTTTATCTAAAGGTATTGACTTGTTTATATTTTTCATAGAATTTACAACTCCTTTATTATTAATATTTATTATTATATGATTTTATTTAATATAAATAACAAAAATTGAACGATTACGTTTTTTATAAAAAATTTTTTTGCTAAAAAAGTTGACACAAAAATAAAAAAATGATATATTTAGAATATAAAATTACAGAAAAAGGAAAAATGCCAAAGCTTCTCAAATAGGAGAGAACTATTAATAGTCAGTTCAAATCTGAGCTTTGGAACCATTATTAAGTAATTTTTATCAAACAAAGGTGAAGCACCTCATCTGAAATGATAAAATTAGTGGGGATAGAATATCCCTCAAAATTTATGAATGGTTGCTTATACAATAAAAACAGTTTTGCTATAAATTTGTTGATAATGTATTCCCCCTTTTAAAAAATATAATTGCAACCATTTTTAAAATTTTAAAACTGAGGTTTATTACTATTAAATATAGAGTAAATCTCAGTCATATTTTCGGGATATAGCCAAGTGGGAAGGCGGGGCATTTGGGATGCTCAGGTCATAGGTTCGAATCCTATTATTCCGACTAAAAAAGGAGGCATCAAATGAAAATTAGAGATATGTTAAAAAAAGATATAATAAATGAATTATATGAAATTAGTAAAAAAAATGAAAAAAGTAAACCTAAAAAAGATGTCTACAAAAACAGAAAAATAAAAAATTGATAAGTTGGAGAGTAGAGATTCTATTTATATAAGATAAAGGAACGAATTCTCTCTTACTGTTATAGAAGGAAGAGAAGTATCTTAAGCATAAATTCATATGAGGATACTGGGAGTATATTTTAGCTGGTGGGGGCTATTAAATTTAATTAGGAAGAAAGAGGTGATTCCACCAAAGTTTTAAAGGAATTATTGAAACACAAACTTCTACCGAATTGATTTTATATTTTCCTATTTTAGTATTAAAACACTAAGTAAAAAAAAGTAGAAAAGTCATACTTTTTAAATGGGTTTTTAAGACACATCTTGACTTCTCTGGATGTAAAAGGAAGAGAATAACAACTAAAAAATGCCCTATAGGATAAAAACTCCCCTTGGAGCTTAAAACAAAAGTAGATTAAAATATTCGTTTGGAGTTTTGGCGATTTATTGAGATTTGCTTGAGATAGATTGTTTGTTGTTTTTGCTATTTAATAAGGAACCTACTAAGCTTAATCATAGCTCAAATAAGTAGGACATTCTCATATAATTATATGAAACAAATATGTTATTGACGAGTGCGATAACGGTATAAGATAAATCTTGCTATTAGTTTAACTATATAGTGGGAGTATTGCTATTGGATAAGCCCTTTGGCCAAGGCACAATAGCATTATAGCAGGATAATGCAAATGGTAGCAAATTTGGCTCATTACCAAAAAGTTGAGGGTTCGAATCCCTCTCCTGCAATGAAGAAGATAGCTTCTTCTACCTATGTAAATTTAATAATGTAAATAAAAACTACAAATATTTCTCACAAAAATCCGAGTAGAAATGAATTACATCTTTAAAGTACATTAAATCCAAATATATTTGGAAAAGGAATAAATCCTTAATCGTGCAAAAAGAATATTAACAAAAAATATTTTTTACTGTAGGAGCTCCAAGAGAAAACTTGTAAAAAAACTTGCTATGGTAGAAGCTCGATACCATGTCTGGATTAACAGAATAACCAAATATAAAAATTAGTGTATGAAAGGGTGACTTATTTTTGGATAGAATACTTACTATAGTCGTTAGGTTTTTGATGAAAAGACTTAGCTCATATAATAAAAATGAGGAAGATAAAAAAGTTTTGCTTGAAATTAATGATTCCATATATCTAACCAGTGTTGATGATATAAAGAGTCAGAATACTGAAGAATATTTTCCAATAAAAACAAGCTCTCTAAGTGTAGCAGAGTCTATATTAAGTGAGATCATTCTTAAAGAAGCGATAAATGTAGAGCTTCCAATAGTACACAGATGTACAATTTGTAGTAATGTTATATATGGAGATAAAGTAAACAAAGGTATATATGGAGATATATGTGAAAAATGTAATGAAAGCTTTAATAATATATAAAATTTTATATGGCAGGTTGAAGGTGTCTATTTATAACTTTCCTTTTGGAATACTTAAGGGTTCGAGTCCCTTGGAAATTTTACTACTAAAAGCTTTTAACCAGGGGAGTTGTATATATAAGGGTTCAAATCCCTTGCTTGCCATCAATAGGAGGTAAATTTAATGAAATTAAATTTAAATGAATTAAGATTACTTATAAGCGATAAAGAAAATGATTTATATAATAAGCGAAGAGAACTTTTAGATAATAGTATTGTAATTGAACATTCTACATTTGTTCAAGGGAGAAATGAGTTAACTCAAATGACTCCAAAATATTCATTCGATGAAGAGCTGAGTAACTTTGATAAAATGACAGAGAATATTATTAAATATAGAAATTTACTGCAAAATACTAATAATAAAACAAAAATAAGTGATGAAGATACTATATCAAGTGCCTTAACAAAAATAAGAGAATATAGAAACTATTTAAATGTTCTTGATAAATTATCTTCATTGGATAAAGAGAAAAAACATAGAAAAGTAGATACTCAATATGCATCTTCTTTTTATATGGAAATAAAGACTTTAAATTTTGATAGAGATGTTATGATAGAGAAGAAAAATGAATTAAGAAAAAAAATTAATACACTTGAGTCTTTAATAAGTAAGATGAATAGTGATACCTATTTAGAAATTTAATAGCTATATCACATTAATAATTAATTATTGATGTTTTATATATAAAAATAATCTATCTTGTTTTTATTATTTGTGTAATTTACTGCTTTTGAATTCAGAGTATATAAAGACTCTAACCAAATAAAAAACATAAATTACATTTTACACATTACAAGTAACTATTTATTAAATTATAACTATTAACAATTTACAAATTAAATTTAATGCCAGTTAAAAAGAACAATGAAAGTTCATAAAATATATAAATTTATTAAAAACGATGATAGATTATTTATAAAAGAAGGGGAATTTCCCCTTCTTTTATTTTTATGTAAAAACAATCCATTTAAGTATTATAAGAATTGCTCCTAAAATCTAATATATATTATTAGAAAAAGTATTTATATATAAAATATAAAAAAGGGGACGATAAACTATGGATTTAGAAAAATATAAAAATGGGGATTCTATTAAGGTAACTGGTATCTGTGGAAATAATATTTTTTTTATTGAAGATACTTCCTTTGGGATTTACAATTTTGAAACGAATGACGATGTTAAGGTAACAATAAAAGGTACCTTTAATAAAAAATTAGTAGAAGGACAGACTTATGAGTTAAAAGGTACAATAGTTCTATATAAAAGAGAGAAACAGATAAAAGTAAATGAATTTAGAGTATGCAAGCCAAATACAAAGAAAGGGATAATAGCCTATCTTAAAACATTATATGGGTTAAAAAGTAGAGCAGAAAATATATATAATATATTTGGAGATGAATCCATACAAGTATTGCTTAATAATCCATTAGAAGTAGTTAATAAAGTTAGAGGGATTGGAAAGAAGTCAGTTTTAAAATGGCAAAAAGAATTAAAAGAAATTGAAGATAATCAATATATATTTATTGAATTATTAAACTATGGAATAAATTATAAAAATGCAAGAAAGTTACATGAAAAATATAAAGATGAAATACTTAAGTTAATAGAAGAGAATCCATATATGCTAATAAAAGAAATAAGAGGGTATGGCTTTTTAAAATGCGATAAAATTGCATTAGATTTAGGAGTAGAATTAGATAATATTAATAGATTAAAAGCTGGAGTAAAATTTTTACTACAAGAAGCTTTACTTAGTGGACACTGTTATCTTCCTCTTGAATTAATAATTGAAGATGCAATTAACTTGCTAAATCTTTCTTTAAGTTATAAAGAAATGTGTTCTTGTAGTAAAAGTTCTTCTGATGAGATTGTTAAGTTCGACAAAACATATAAATTAGACAAAGATCTATTGGCTGAAAAAATTTGTTTATATGAGAAAAATAAGAAGACAAAAAACAACTATATCTTATTTAGCATCAAGGAAAAGCTGATTTTAGAAGCAATTGAAGAATTAATAAATGAAAATGAAATAATAAATGAGGATGATTGCATTTATTTAAAGTATCTATACTTATCTGAAAAATTGCTTGCTGAAAGGTTAAAGTTGTTTACTAATTATAACCAAGTATATAAAAAAATTGAAGTAGAGAAAGTTCTTGATGAAGTATGTTCTGAAAAAGGATATATATTAGAAACTAAACAAAGAGAGGCGTGTATAGAATTTAATTTATATGATAATGGGCTATTTGTATTAAATGGACCTGCTGGGACAGGAAAGACATTTACTCTTAATTTAATCTTAGAAGTAGCAAAGCGACTAAGTAAAAGAAAATTAAAAATAGAAGCTGTTGCACCAACAGGAAAGGCTTCTAAAGTGGTTAGAAACGCTACTTACATGGATTGTTCAACAATTCATAGATCTCTTGGATACGTGCCTTATACGGGCTTTACCATGAATGAGTTTAATCAATTTAATAAAGACATAATTGTTTGTGATGAAGGGACTATGATAGATGTTGAATTAGGATGGAATTTTATAAAAGCCATAAAAACTACTTCTAAGTTAATTATTATGGGGGATGTACACCAATTACCTTCAGTTGGACCTGGTACAGTACTAAAAGATATTATAGAGAGCCAGATTGTAAAAGTAATAACTTTAGATGTTTTAAAGAGACAAGACTTATTATCTGGAATAGCTAAAAATGCAAATGGAGTTGTTGAATCAAAAATGGTTTGTCCAAATGAAGATGATAAAGATTTTTATGTTTTAGAAAGAGATTCAGTAAGAAAAGTAAGATTAGCTGTAATTAGTAGCATAAGAAGACTCATAGATAAATATGGGCTTGAAGAAATACAAGTTCTTCTACCTCAAAGGACAGGTTCATTGGGGACTAATGTGTTTAATTATATAATACAAAAAGAGTTTAACCCATATGCTAATTCTGAAAAAAAGATTTTAAAAACAAAGTTTGAAGCTCAAATTGCAGAAGTTGGGGCATCTGAAGAAGTAAGTCTTTTTATTGCAAAGAATGATAAAGTAATACATGTTAAAAATAATTATAATATGGCTCTATATGAATTAAAAGATGGTTCTTTTAAGAAAATTAACAATACAGATGTTACAAATGGAGAATGTGGAGTAGTTTATGATATTGTCCCTTTAGAAAAAGGTGGTTTAAGAGTAATCGTAAAATATGATGAATTTTTTGCATTTTACGATGATGGTGTAGATGAATTAGAACTATCTTATGCAATTACAATACACAAAAGCCAAGGTAGTGCATGGAGAGCAATATTACTTCCAATTGTACCACAGCATATTTATATGTTATACAATAATCTAATTTATACAGGGATGACAAGAGCAAGAGATTTTTTAGCAATGATAGGAAGCATAAAAACAATACAACAGGGAATAAAAAGAGATATTGCAATTAAGAGAAATACAAAATTGAAGGAGAGAATGTTAGTAGCATAAGGAGGGAAAAATGGATTTATTTGGGGAGAGATTTAAAGGGCTAAGAAAGGAAATGGGTTTAACACAGGAAGAGCTTGTAGAAAGATTTAATAAATTAAATAATACACGTTTTAATAAATCGACGATATCGCAGTATGAAAATAATAAAAGAAAACCCGAACTGCCAATATTATATAAATGGGCAAATTTCTATGGAGTTTCTTTAGATTTTATTCTTGGAAGAAGCGAGATTAAATCACTTGAGCTTGAAGAAGACATGAAGGCTATTAAAATAGCTTATGAAAAAATGTCTCTTAAAGATAGAACAAAAATGATGTTCCTGTTAAAAGAAATATTTGATATAAATTTAAAATAATTATTTTAAAGAGCATATTTTTAATAGAATATGCTCTTTACGTTTTATATAATCAATAAATATGATATAATTAAGTTATAAATATAAAAAAGGAGCAGGTATATTGAATTTATTAATTGGAATATATGTAATTCAATTAAGTTTAGTTTTCTTATTTTTACAAAGAGTTTTTATACAAGAAAAAACCAGGGATAAAAATAATTCATTAAACATTCTAAAACAAAATCAGGAAGAATTAGGTTTTGTAAATCAAAGTGAATTTTTTACATTAGAAGATTATTTATTTATTTTTATACCTATATTTGGCTTACTTATAATGTTTATTCAATCAGATGTCTATAAGATTTATCAAGAAAACTTTGAGTCAATAACCCACCTCTAAAGAGGTAGGCTTGAAGTTATCTACAAGTCATATTGACCAGATTAAGTTTTAAACTACATTATTAAGGTCATAACACCTACAAATGCTTCTCCAGTTTGTAGCTTCTGTTGCATATTATTAAACAGTTTGTGGGTACAAACAGTGTAATATGCTATCAAGCCTTAATAATATTATCGAGGAGAGCAGTTTCTAACTGTGTTACCTATGAAGTTATGTAAATTAACTTCTGATGTAGTAGTCTCTACTGGAGGAGTAACTAAGCATAATAGAGTAAAAGCTAACTTGCCTAAAACTCATTACTATGATGCTTTGTGTGTTAAGGAAACGCCTAAAATCAAAATACACAAAGGGTTGAAGGAGTTATATATAAAATCAATAGGAAGAGGTACAAGAAGCAGAACATTATTAAATAAATATGGTTTTCCAAGAGCATATTTACCAAGACAAAAACAGTTCTTTGGCTATCAATCAGGAGATATGGTAAAAGCTAATATACCAAAAGGAAAATATATAGGTCAATATGTATCAAATGTAAGTTGTAGAAGCACAGGTACCTTTGCAATCTATTCAAAGAAACATGGCAAACAGATAGATGTAAACCATAAATATTTAAAACTAATACAAAAGGGCGATGGTTATAGATATGAGTTGAAGACTCTTGCTTAACACAAAGAGGGCAAATTCCTCACATCACTAAAGTAGCGTGTTCCCTTTTGCCTTTTTTATGGAAGTATTATAACTACTTATTATATAGTCTAAAAGCTATAGTAGAAAATGAAAAATATGAAAATGAATTTAATATTATTGAGGTAATTTTGTCTAATGACAAAAGTCCTTATTTTAAAATAGTTGCAGAAAATATGATTATATTTGGCTCACTCATAAATGAATTCAATAGTATAAAGAGCTATATTGAAGATGAACAAGAAATTATTGATATAAGAGATGAAATAAAATTATCTCTGATTGATTTTTTAAAGTTTATTGACTTTATAGTCAATGATTCTAAGAAAGAGATAGGATTATATTGGCTAAATAAAGTTTAGAAAGGGAAAATATATAATGAGTATATTAATAGATGAAATAATTGAAATGTATATGATTCAAGCAGTCTCAGGAGTCTTTTTATTCTTAATAAGTTTTTTTATAAAAAAAAATAAGTATAAAAATAAGTCCTTGAATTTTATAGAACAAAGTGACAATCCTATAAAATTTTTGTCTTCTGTAGCAGGTCTCATAGTATTACTTATACCTATTTTTGGATTAATAGTTTTTATATCTGGGATGAAGGAAATATTCTATAATCTAATAAGAGGAAATATTGAGAAAGAACATTCTCAATATTTATTAGATGTCATCAGAGTTATGTTTGATAAAGAATATGATATTAAGAGCCAATATAACAAAGAGTTTAGGCTTACAGAAAATATTTTATCTGATAGTGAAAGTCCTCATCATGAAATAGTTGTAAAATATGCAATTGCTTTTGAGTCATTGGCACATGAATATAATAATATGAAAGAATATATTGAAGATGAAGAAGAAATTATTGATATAAGAGATGAAATAAAATTATCTCTGATTGATTTTTTAAAGCTTATTGACTCTATAGTTAATGATTCTGAGAAAGAGAAAAGATTAAAAGAAAAGGAGATGTTATTAGAAAACATTAAAAGATATAGGAATATATTGACTAAATAAAATTTAGAAAGGAAAAATATATAATGAGTATATTAATAGATTTAATTATTGCTATATGTAAGATCCAAGCAGTTACAGGGGGGTTACTATTCTTGATAGCTTTTGTTCTTAAAAAAATTAAGTATAAAAATAAGTCCTTAAATTTTATAGAACAAAGAGATAATCCTATAAATTTTTTGTCTTCTGTATCAGGTCTCATAGTATTACTTATACCTATTTTGGGGTTCATAGTTTTTTTGTTTGGGGTGATGGAAATATTCTCTCTAATAAGCGGGGACTTTGAGAAAGAACATTCTCGATATTTATTAGATGTCATTAGAGTTATGTTTAATAAAGAATATGATATTAAGAGCCAATATAACAAAGAGTTTAGGCTTACAGAAAATATTTTATCTGATAGTGAAAGCCCTCATCATGAAATAGTTGTAAAATATGCAATTGCTTTTGAGTCATTGGCACATGAATATAATAACATAAAAGAATATATTGAAGATGAAAAAGCGATTAGAGATATGAGAGATGAAATGAAATTGGCCTTAATTAATTTATTGAAGACAGTTTATTCTATAGTTAATGACCCCAAAAGAGAAGTAGCATTGAAAGAAAAAGATATATTATTAGAAAATATGAAAAAATATAATAATATATTATCTAAGTGAAAAATGAACAAAACAATGCAAATAAAATATAGAATTTGTTATTTAAATTAAACTTAATAGTAGTTTGGATATGTTATATAAGGAGGATATTATGAAGGAAATAATTAGAACTATATATGATGAACATTCGGAAAAAAGTAAGTTTGAAAAAGCAAAGAAAATAAATATAGAAAATTATGAACATGATTTTCTGTATGATATTAAAACTGAACGATATTTTGAGGAAATAGATATTTTAAAAGAATATTATGAAAATGAAGAAATGGACTTGCCTAATTATGTTTATGGTTGTATACCAATAAAGTTTAAATTAAATATGTATGAAATAGTAAAAGATGAGTTGGAGGATAATCATTATGAGGATGCTATTAATCATGTAGATAAGGATAGCTTAAAATCTTTACAAGAGGTGGTTGACAAATGGACTGAATCACAAGGAATAGTTAGCTATGTACAAGATGATGATACCATAATATTATTAAATGAATAAGAAAAAGAATGAAGTGAGTTAATAAAAATTTGAAGTTATATATAATAACAAGTTAACATTATGATTTATTCAATTATAGGCGAAATACTTCATCTTCAACGTAAGTAGGGTGGAGTATTTCAAAGTTGTTAAATCTAAAAAGAGTCAAAATTTAAAATGATAAAGTTATATTTTTATATACATAAAGTATAAGATAGATTAGAAAATATAACTTTATTTTAATGGGAGGATTTCTTTTATGGAAAGTATAGCTAAAGTATGTTTATTTAAACATATTGATATGGATGGGGAAAGTTCAGAGATTGTTTTAGAGTTAAATAATATTAATGTTTTAAAATCAGTTGGATGTGATTATAGTAATGTAGATAAGCTTGTATTAGATTTTATTAATAAAAAAGAATATTTAAATTTTGATATGACTTATATAGTTGATATAAGTGTATCAAATGAAGTTGCTAAAAAGATAGATGAAGTTGTAAAAGAAGGAGCAAAGTTTAAACTTATAGATCATCATAAGACGGCTTTAGATTTAAATAAGTATTTTTGGGCAAAAGTAATACTATTTGATAGAAAAGGAAAACCCACTTGTGGCACAAAGCTTCTTTTTGAAGATGTATTTGGACCTTCAGATTTATATTTTAAAGAACTAAGATATTTTGTTGAATTAGTTCAGGAGTGGGATACTTTTTCATGGACAAAAACTAACAATCTTGAAGCTGTAAGACTAAATGATTTGTTTGAAGAAATGGGATCTATTGATTTTATAAAATCAATTATCGAAAAGATAACTAATAATAAGGAATTGTTTAGTGAAGAAGAAAATATTAAGATAGATTTAAAAACAAAAAGTAGAATAGATTATTTTGATGAAATTGGAGCGAAGTTAGTACAACGAAAAATGAATTTGTTAAAAGATGAAAAACAACAAGAGTTTAATGTTGGGATAGTAAGTGTTGATGATAGGAGAGAAATAAGTCTTTTAGGTCATTTCTTATATACTAAATTTGACAAGTTAGATTTTATAGCTATATTGAATAAATTAAATAATAATGTTAGCTTAAGAACGAATAAAAATATTGATTTAAGTGAAATAGCTAAACTAAACTTTAATGGAGGAGGGCATCCTTCTTCCGCTGGGTGTGATTTGGATATCTTCATGGATAAACTGAATATAAGCTTTAGAAAAGGAAGGGAGGACGTTTCTGTAACAGTATTTGCACCTTTTGATTGTATAAATAATTGTGAGTTTTGTACATCAAAAAAAGAATACAAAAAAGGTTTACCAAACATTGAAAATATTAAAAAGTCTATAAGCATGTTAAATAAAAAAGGATTTAAAAGCTTTGTTTTTACAGGAGGAGAACCTTTTGCAGATTTAGAGATATTAAAAGATTTAATTAATTTAATAGATAAAGATAAAATTGTTTATATAAACACCACTCTACCAAAACATAAAATATTAGATACCATTAACTATATTAATACAGAAAATAGAATTAAAGGAATAAGTTTAAGTAGGCATGATGGAGTAATTTTAGATGATTTAGCAGAAGATTATTATCTAAATGATATAAAGAAAGATATAAGAATAAATAGTGTTTTAACTAATAGTACAAACATAACAAATATTATAGAAAGATTTAGTCGTTTTAAAAATGTCCTTATAAATTTTAGAGCTGATTATAGATATATGGCAGATTCTAATTTAAAAATCTTGGATGGGATAGGTCTTGATTTATTTAACAATAGTTGTTATAAAATGATTTATTCTGGAGGAAGTGATATTTGTCAAGATTTTGAATTTATTAGACTAACAGATGGGCTTAAAGTACGATACCATAAAGGGCTTGAATCTTCTTCTTTTGAGGTAGGAAATACTATAATATACTATGACTTAATAATTAAACCCAATGGGGAAGTATATTATGATTGGGATGACAAAGATCTTGGGATAAAAAGCTTATTAAGATAATTATTTACTTTTTAATAAAAAAACGTTCTGAAAATAATCAGAACGTTTTTTAAATTAAGATAATAAATAACTATTAGTATCTGTTTTAAAATATTTATAATAATGAGATAAACAATAATCTTCAACGCTATTTTCAGAATTATCTTCAGCTTTATACAATCTCTTAGGTAGAAGAAAGTTTATAAATAAAGTGTGCCTTAGTTCATGTATAATGGTTGTCCATAAGCAATCATTTATTTCTTCTTTTAGATTTATATTGCCTTCTTTTAGTACAATACTTCTAATTAATTTGAAATTTATGATGCATAATCCATTCTCTACCCATGTTATTCCAAGGTGTTTTTCTAAATCTATGACTTCAAGGGAATACTGATCTCCAGTAAAGTCATATAGCTCCTCTAAATCTTTTTCATTTTCAATTATCCATAATCCGTTAAAAGTAATAAAGGTGTTAATATCTATATCTTTCAAAATCTTATTTATTAAATTATTTTTGTTTATACTATATTTAATAGGGATATATTTACTTATATATATATTATTTCTCAGCTTTTCTTCAGAAAAGTGTTCTAAAAAATTTAATGTTATCTCTTTTTTATAATCATAAATATTGATAAATTCATTACATTCATATAACTTATCAAGCTCCCCCTTGTTAATTAATCTATTTACCTTTTTTAATATCTCTTTTTTACTCATTTTGTATTCCAATTTTATCCTCTCCATTCATTTTAATTTATTAAAAAAAAGCTTTTAAATAAAATATCTATTATATATATGCAAATAAAGAATATTTTATATTATAAATTTTATATACTATATAAAATCACAATAAGGAGAATAAATATATGAGAAAGAGAGTAATTATATTTTTTATATTAAGTATTATTATTGGTGTGGCTGTAGGATGTATAGTAAAGGATTATACAGGTAATAAGTCTAATAAAAGTGTAAAGGTAGTAGAAGATAATTTATCTAAACAATTTCAAAAAGTATTAAACAGTGAAATCAAAAAGGTTAAAGATGAATATGAAGTAAAATTAAATGAAGAAAGAAAGAAAGATAAGAGTGATAGTTCATCAGTTGTTTTTAATAAACAGATGATTAAATTAAGACAATTGGTTAGTAAATATTATAAAAATAATGATAAGGAAGCTTTATATTTAGCAGTAGATGGAACTGGGAATATAAATAAATTGTCACTAACCTATAATAAAGAGCACAATATTTGTATCGAAGATAATAAGCAAGATATCGAAAATACTTATAGTATAGAGCATACTCAAAAAATAGATATAAATAATGAAAATAATATATCTGATTCAATTACTTTTAAAATATTAAATAGAGGTGAAGATACATTTAATATTAATAACCACCAGTTGTTTATTGACTATATTCAAATTTTGATGAATAAAGATTTAAGCAATAAAGATAAAAGTGCTTTAAATGTACAAGTCAATATGAATTTATCAGAATTATCTTCTGTAGAAGATTTAAACACATATTTATATAATAAAGATTCTTTGAAGATAAATAATTTTATATTTTCAGTTAAAAAAATAGAAGATAAAGAATTTGATTTAAAAGGAATTGAGTATTCTATAAATTCTAATACAGAAAAATAATAAATAAATTTTATATAAACAATAAAAATGTACAAATTTTATTGGAATTATATTATAATATAGATATATAAATATTATAAAGAGGTGATAATGTTTGAAAGAAATCTACAAAGTTGGTGATGTAGTTGACTATAATTACATTAAAGATAATAGTGTTAAAGCTATTGTAAAAAAAATAGAAGAAGAAGGAGTATTAATTGAAATATTAATATGTAATAAGAAGTCAGAGAAAATATTACAAGAGGATAGAATAGTTTCTTACAAAGAGATAACTCCAGTAAAAAAGAGTATATAGCTTAGTATTAGAAATTATCTAAGAAGAAAGTAGGATCGTATGAAAAAGAATAAAAAGGTAAGATTATTGATTGCTTTTTTAGTAGGACTAATTATTGCTGTGATAGTATTCTTTATTCAAAAAGATAATATAAAGTCACTTTTAGATATAAAGGAAATATCATATAAAAAGTTTGAACAGATGGTAGAGAAAAAAGAAGTAAAAGAGATTTCTTTAGATATAATTGATGGGAAATATGTTAGAGTTAAAGATAAAAAAGATAATTCTTACATAACTTTAAATCCTAAATATAATAACTTTAAAAAAGAGATGTTAGAAAAGAATATATATGTTAAAGAGAGAAAAGTAATTAAGCTTAAATTATCAACAATAGTTTTAATTTTATTTTTAGTATTAATGTTTAAAAGTAGTTCATTATTAAAAAATAAATTTGATACTATTGCTGAAACACCTGAAGTTAAGTTTAAGGATGTAGCTGGACTTGATGGGGCAAAAGAAGATTTAAAGTTATTGGTAGATTTTATGAAAAAGCCTAAAGAATTTACTTCTAAAGGAGCTATTTTACCAAAAGGGGCTATACTTTATGGTACTCCAGGCACAGGGAAGACTTTAATTGCTAAGGCTGTGGCTGGAGAAGCAGGAGTACCCTTTTTTTCTATAAATGGTTCTGACTTTATAGAATTATATGTTGGGTTAGGAGCAAAAAGAGTTAGAGAATTATTTGAAGAAGCTAAGAAAAAGGCTCCAGCTATACTATTTATTGATGAGATTGATTCAATAGGTGGAAAAAGAGGATGCTCAGGAGAAAACAGTGAACAAAGACAAACCATAAATGCTTTGTTAGCTGAAATAGATGGGTTTGATGGCTCTGAGGGAGTTTTTATATTATGTGCAACTAATAGGATAGAAGATTTAGATGGAGCTCTTATAAGACCAGGACGATTTGATAAGCATATAAGTATACCTCTTCCTGAAACGTCTGAAGACCGTTTAAATATAATTAAAATGTATTTAAATAAAAAAGATAGAAAGTATTCAAATGATTTAGACTTAAAAAGTATAGCTAATGAGACAATCGGATTTAGTCCAGCAGATATTAGTTCTCTAATAAATGAATCTATTTTAATTTCTATACAATTAAAAAAAGATAAGATTGATAAAGAGTGTTTAGATAAAGCGTTATACAAGATGCTTTTAAAAGGACATGAAAAAAAGAACAGGTCTAACAATTTAGATGAACTTAAATTAATATCACACCATGAAGCTGGCCATGCATTAGTTGCTAAATTAATGGGATTAGAAGTAAATAAAGTGACTATTATACCATCTACTTCTGGAGCTGGAGGAGCTACATTCATAACTCCTAAAAAAATAAATCTACATTCTAAAAAAGAAATTGTTGAAATGATAAAAGTTGATTATGCTGGTAGAATAGCAGAAATTTTGTTATTTAATGATGAAGAATGTGTAACAACAGGATGTACATCTGATATAAAAAATGCAACCCAAAGGATTTATGGGATGATTGCAGAATTTGGAATGAGTGATACTTATGGCATGATAAATCTAAATTGTTTAAAAATTAAAAGTGATATAGTATTGGAAGCTGTTAAAAAAGAAGCATTAAGAATAAAAGAAGAAACAACAACATTGTTGTCTAATAACAAGTACTTATTAGAAAAAATAGCAGATACACTTTTTGAAAAAGAAACAATTTCTGGAGAAGAGCTTGAATCTATATTAAAAGAAAACTCTGATTATATAAAAATGTAGCCCATGTTTAAACATGGGCTATTTATTTATAAAGTTATACTGAGTATAAGTTAGGATATTCTTTTAAATCTTTCTTAATGCTATCTGTTAATTGTAAGAAAGAGCTCTCTTTAGAGAAAATGAGAGGTTTAGTCCTTCTTTGTGAAGATAATTGGTTAATATTATAGAAAGCTTCTATTAGTTCATTACTTAATGTGTAATCATTTTCTGATAAGCATATAGATGCAAGTAACAACCATTCTTCAAATAGAGAAGAAATAATTTTTTCATTCATGCAATCTTCAAAATTCATACTATATGCTAATTTTAATACTTCTATTGTATTTTTATCTTTGTATAAAAGTCTATTGCTTGATGACATAAGATATAATATTATTTTTCTATTATTTGAAATATAAGTATTTAAATTAAAAAAAATATTTAAGATGTCTTTTTCTAAATATATTAATCCAAATTCTTTTAGAATAAATGTGATTATACAATTCTTTTTAGTTAAAAATTTTGATAATTTGTCTAATTTTCTAAGTTCAGTTAAATATACATTATATGTTTTACCCATTTTAAATATTGAAGAATTTATTTCTAAGGCTTCTTTTAATATGAGAATAGAATTAAAATTTTCTTCTTTTATGTTTTTATAGTCTCTTATAACTAAAACTTTAATAATAGATAAAATTAGTAGCATTATTAATACCAAAGGGACTTGGATTATCAAAATAAATATAGAAAAAAACGACAATGGCATAAAGAAAAATAAGCATATATATAATAAGATTAAAATAGGAGTTACTCTCTTAAAATATTTTTTCAATAATTCTGTTTTATATTCTTTTAATAATTCTTTGATTGTATTCCTGTAATATATAAACAATTTATACCTCCTTTAGTATATTTATAATAAATCGCTTGTTATAGACTCTGTTAATTTAAGAAAATAACTATCTTCATTTTGAGTTTTGGAATCTTTTCTATTTAAACTTACTGATAAATTTTCAATATTATCAAATGCTTTTATTAAATCATTACTTAACTTAAAATTATTTTTTGAGAGGTAATCTAATGAAATTAATAGCCATTCATCGAGTAAATCTGGTATCATACCTACAAGCTCTTCTGAATGTGATATTGCATACGCTCTTTTAAAAATATCTCTTGTATCATTATCATATAAGTTTGTATTATCTGACATACAATATAATATAAGACTTCTTAATGTTAAAAGAAAATCTTCTAATTTAAAATAATTACCTAATAACGGAGGTTCCAGCCTTATAACATAAGCATCATGTAAAATTAATGTTATTATTTTGTATTTTCCTTCAAGGAATTGTGTGAATTTACTCATTTTATTTATCTCATCATTCCTAAGTTTATATAAATAAGGCTCAATGTTAAAGAGTTTTTGACCATTTTTCATAATATCATTAAATACTAAAATTTTATAAAAGAATTTATCGTCTATTTCTTTATATTTTTTTTCCTTAAGAATTTTAAGTGTGGAAAATATAATATTCAATTGGGTTAAAGGTAAAGTAATTGATACACTTATTATTATACTTATTATCATATTAAGATTTAACATTTCGTAAAGCATATTAAATATACCAAAACCAATTGAAAGAAGAGCAATATAAATGCAAATAGAGAGTTCTTTTACCCCAGCCACATATGGCTCGAACCGATATTCTTTTAATAGTTTTTTTATAACTTTTATTTTCATATAAATTATTTCCTTTCGTTATTATTTAATATAATTATATATTTTTTATTGACTATAAACAATAAAAATTGTAAAAATAGTAAAATATAAATACTAATCACATCGCTATAGTTCAAAATATGTTAAATTCTTGAGCTTTAAAGTTATAAACATATATAAAAATGTGTAATATATTTGGTAAACAAAAAGTTTTTAAAGATAAAAAACAATTTAGGGGGAACATGATATGAATAAGGTTAAAGAAGAAATAATGTATTTAAGGGAAGAAATAATTAAGCATGATTTATCATATGCAAAAGGTAATCCTGTAATATCAGATACCGAATATGATAAGTTGTATTTAAAATTAGTTGAATTAGAAGAAAAACATCCAGAATATAGTGATGAAAATTCACCAACAAAAAGAATAATCGACATAAAAGTAGAAGGATTAGAAAGAGTAGATCATACTATACCAATGTTGTCTCAAAAGAAAATAAACGACTTAGATGAATTAGATAAGTTTATAAAACAAATGGATGATGAACTTATAGTTGAAGATAAGTTAGATGGATTGACAATTGTATTAAAATATAAAGATGGCTTTCTTTATGAAGGAGTAACAAGAGGAGATGGGATTGTTGGAGATAATATTACCCATGTGATTCTCAATACTCCTAATGTGCCTAAAGTCATACAATTCAAAGGTTATTTAGAAGTGAGATGTGAAGGAATTATCCCAAATGAAGAATTTGAAAGGGTAAATAGTCTTTTAGGAGAAGAAGATAAATACAAATCTTCAAGGAATTTAGCTTCAGGGACAGTTAGAAGTTTAAATGGAGGAGTAGCTAAAGAAAGAGGACTTAAACTAATAGCATTTGATCTTGTTAAGGCAAACAATACTTATTTTGAAAAAGATTATGAACAGTTAGAATTTCTGAAAGAATTGGGATTTGATGTTGTCAATTATGAATTATTTAAAAAAACTGAAGAAGATCTGTTGAAATTAAAAGATTATGTTTCTAATTTTAATAAAAATGTAAGAACTTTCTTATCTTATAAGGTTGATGGTTTAGTTATTAAAGCAAACTCCTTAGTATTAAGAGAACGATTGGGTAATACAAATAAATATCCAAGATGGAGTAGTGCTTTTAAATTCGAGAATGAAGAAGCTATAACTAAACTAAAAGATTGTGTAATTGAAATTGGCAAGAGTGGACAATTAACACCAGTAGCCATCTTTGAGCCAGTACAAATAGATGGTATAACAATATCAAAAGCTACATTGTCTAATTTTAAAAATGTCAAAGATAAAGATATTAAAATAGGTGATAGAGTAGTAGTAGCAAGAGCTAATGATGTTATCCCTAAAATAGAACGTTCTATTAAAGAAGATAGGACTGGAGAAGAAAAAGAAATAGAAATCCCTAAACTTTGCCCTGTTTGTAATGAACCAATAGTAAAAGAAAATGTTCATTATTTTTGTGTAAATGATGATTGTCCAGCACAAATAGAAGGGAAAATAATTCATTTTGTAAGTAAAAAAAGCTTAGATATAGATGGATTAGGAGAAGAATCTATAAAATTATTCTTAGATAATGGTTTAATATCTTCAATAATAGATATATTTTATTTAAAAGATAAGAAGGATAATTTATTGAAACTTGATAAATATGCTGATAAAAAAGTTAATAACTTATTAGAAAATATAGAAGCTTCCAAACAGGCTTCTTTATCTAAAATATTACATGGACTTTCAATTAAATTAATTGGAGGAAGAGCTTCAAAAGAATTAGCTGATAAATTCATAAGTATGGAAAATATATTAAATATATCCAAAAATGTGGAAGAATTTAAGCAAAGTATATTGTCTATAAACAATTTTGGAGAAGAAATGTCAAATAATTTAGTATTATTTTTTAAGGATGAAAGAAATATAGAATTAATAAATAAATTAATGGAGGTAGGATTTAAAATGGAAGAACAAATAGTTAAAGTCAATGAAGAGGAAAATATGTTAACAGGTAAAACAGTAGTTATAACAGGTAAATTTACTAATTTTACAAGAGAAGAATTGACGGAAAAAATTGAGAATAAATTTGGAGGTAAATGCTCTAAATCTGTGTCTAAAAAAACAGATTTCTTGATTTATGGAGATAAAGCAGGGAGTAAGTATAATAAAGCATTAGAATTAGGTGTAAAACTAATTACAGAAAAGGAACTTCTTGATATAATATAAATAAGAATTAATAAAAACAATATTTAAATTTAAATATTGTTTTTTTATTAAGGAAGAAGGTGTTATTAGTGGTAAAATCAATAAATTACTATGAAACAGAAAATAAAAAGCGTATTTATGTTAAGATAGTTGACCGAAAAACAGATGCCTATTTTGATGTTATAAAAAATGAGTGGGCTCCTAAAAAAATAAAAGAAATAGAAGAAGAGGTATTTAAGTTTGCTGGCGTTGACAACATAGATGAATTTAAGAAAATAAAGAATAACATTTATACTTCAAAAGATAAAGACCAAGTTTTTATAAGTAAATTTAATAAGATTAAAAATTATACAATGACTGATAAATATTTTAAGGAAATAAAAGAAATCATTAAAGAAATTGATAATAGTAAAATAGAAAAAGAAATTATTAATATTGAGAAAAATAGAAAAGAGTACTTAAAAGAAAGAATCTATAAGACACTATCATATATGAATAAAAACAATAGAAAAGAGAAATATGAGGATATAAGTACAGATATAATTAAATTAGAGAAACTTAACTATAATACTAAAGATATAAAACAAGAGCTTGAAGATAAATATAGTAAGTTAACAGTACAATACTATATAGGCAAATTTGAATATAATCTTAACTGTATAAGGGAGTATAAAAGAATAAGTGATAATAAAATTAAACTATGTAAATCTTCAATTAAAAAATTGAACGAGCTTGGAGAAAATACAAGTGCTTTAGAAAATAAATTAGAAGAAACTATAAATGAGAAAAAAGAACAAATAGAAATTGAAAGATTGAAAAGTATTGAGAAACTAAGAAAAAATACAATATATCTAAGTTATTTAAAGGATGGAACTTTTAGATTAGAGAACAAGGATTATACTAACTACGATGAAATTAAAAAATTAATAAAGGAATTAGAAATAGGAGAATTTGATGGGTTACATTCAATTATAGTTAATATTAAAAAATTAGATGATAATGAAATTAACTATGAAATAGTCAATAAAAAGGTTACAAAAATACCAACTCTTACTGAACTAAAGGAGATGCCTTCTGTATTTCGTTTAAGAGGTTGTACTTTTAAAGAAAATGCAAATAAAGGTTGTTATGTAGCAGTTTGCGATGAACTTGGTACAGTTATTTATTTTCTAACAAGTATTGAGAAGGTTAATAAATCTGGGACGATGATAACTTACGACTTTCCTCATTTCGAATTTGAAAGTGATTCTTATTATGCCGTAAGATATGGAAAACTATATGATATAAGAAAGAGAGTCTACAAATTTGTTAATGAAAGATGGTATGAAGTAAGTTATACTTATAATGTAGAATATAAATAATTGGAGGAGTATATATGGCAGTTTCTGATATGAAAAGAATAGCAGTAGGAGAAAAATTTCCAGGTGAACTACATGGTGGGATAGGTATTACTCTTGGAGAAGCTGGATTTACAGCTATATTTAAATTAAAGGATTTGGATAAAGAAGAAATATTAAACTTCCACACAGGTGATTTAAGAATAGATATATCTTTTTTAGAAAAAATAATATTCTTTGTATTTGATAATCCAAAAGGCATAGGAAGTGCAGATATTCCTTTTACAGTGCATTTGGCAGATGTTAAAGAGTTGCAAGAAATTAAAGAAAATGAAGGTTATAGAATGGACCTTATATTAGTAGAAGGTAAGAATAATATTGTAAAAGGCCTTAGAATGATTAGTTTTAACAATAGAACCTCTAAATATATAAAAAAATATATAGATGCACAATTATTAGAAACAGATTTTAATAAAGAAAATTATAAGGAAAAAATAATTACTTTACAAAAAAAATATAAATTTAAAGATATTAAAGGGATGTCAAGAGCATATACCAGTTTTAAAAGATAATATAATAAAGATGGTTATATAACCATCTTTATTATATTTGTATGCTATTTATTTCTTCTAATAATTCTCTTTTACTTAATTGCATATAGATATCTGTAGTCGAAAGAGAATGTCCAAGGAGTTGTTTTATTGCAGAATAGCTAACTCCTTTTTTATCTAAATTTTTAGTAAACAAATGCCTAAAAGCATGAGGATAAACTGAATCTTCATTTATATTGGTCAATAAAGCATACTTCTTTAATATTCTAAAAACTTCGCTTCTTGATAAAGCTCCTCTTTGACCAGAAAATAAAAATTGAGTATTATCAACTCTTTCATTATCAACATATTCTTGAAATACATTATTAAGTACCGAAGGGATGAGGATTTTTCTATATTTACTACCTTTACCTTTTATCATGATTTCATCTTTTTGTATTGATTTTACTTTAAATTGCAGTAGTTCGCTAACTCTTGCTCCAGTATAAAATAAACCTAACATTATAGCCTTAGCTCTTAAATCATTTACTTCTATCGATTTATTTAGCATTAAACGAACATCCTCATTTGTAAGCATATCATCAATGAATGTTTGGTTTTGAATCTTAGCAACTGGAACATGTATATCTATATTTTTAAATCTTAGATAAGCATTCAAAGAGTTTATTTTTCTGTTTACAGTTTTAATCGAGTAATCTTCAATTATTTCATTTTTGTATCTTTTTAATAATGTTTTGTCTATATCTTCATTCTTATATATATTTAAAAACTGTTTTATATCTAATGTATAGTTATACTTAGTGTTTTTAGATAATTTTTGTATGCTTTTTTCAAATTCAAATAATTCATTCTCAATATTCATCTCTCTAAATACACCCCATTATTATATTTTCATCTGCGTTCTATCCTAAGACAATGTGTTTCATAGTCTTCTTCTTTTCCCTTATTTTTAGTATATTTTTGAACAACTCCATATAATTTTAATTTATCTCCTGTTTTTAATATTCCTAAATTCTTAAAGGTATTAGTTATTTTAAACCATTGATGCCCTATGTAATATTTTTCCCCTTTATGTTCGATTATTATATTTTTCAGTAATATTCTATAGCTTCTTTTGTCCTTAATATATCTTGTAGCACTGTCATTGTAGACAAGGCCATACTTTTCAAACTTGGCAATTGCATTTACTTTTAATCCTAAAAATTGCTTAAGATCTTTTCTTATATTTGAACACCACCATTTTATAATATTTCTTATTTTATTAATTATATCAAAAAACATATATATTTTAAATTATTTTTTTACAATTTAATATTTTATATAAAATATTAAATTGTAAAAAAATACAGATATCTATTTTTATAAATAACTTATTGTTTATATAAAATTTTTTGTGTTTTATTTTAAATAAACATATATATATGTTATAAATATTTGTATTTAATATATAATATAATATTAAAACCTAAATTCTGAAAAATTATATTTACGAAATTTTCCTTTAGTTGAGAACTCACAACATAGTTTATACTATGTTGTGAGTTCTTGTTTTTTTGAAGCTTTATTTTAGCCTTAGAGATAGCTTGGAAATATTCGCAATGTATTTATATAGATTAAGGTTAATATCTCTTAAAAACGATTTTAAGGCTTAAAATGAGGGAATCAGCGAAAATAGTAAGGAATATAACGATATTAAAAATAAGCCCTATTCTATACTTGAAAAATTTATAAAATATATATTGATTCTATATAATGTAGTATATTTTTATGAATAGGAGGTATTTTATAACATGAATAATATAAAAAAATCTCTTTTGGTAATATTGAATATGATTTTAATATTATCAAATGTATATATTCCAATAAACGCTTTAGAAAGAGATGTAAATGTAAATGTAGCTCAAGACCCAGATATTGATATAGTTTTAGTTGCTGGGAAAACAGGGACTTCTTTAGGTTCTTTTGAATCAGATATAAAGAATTCTTTAAAATCGAAAGGAGTTAATATAAACAAGGTTAATGTTCAAGCGATACAGTCGAGTCAGATTACTGCTGAAAGTAATTTTACTTGGCAAAAATATGACCATGGTAAAGGATCTGTTTCTAACAACGATGTTATTTTTAATGGATATACTGAGGAAGGATATTCAGATTTTTGGTTTTGTAACAATACTAAGATAGGAGAAAAAACTTTCACTTTTACATTAAATGAAAGTCAAGTAAAATACCACTCTTTCATGGGTGGAGGATTTTTATTTGGAATGAAAGATTATGGAGATGGAACTTTTGAAGGATATACTTTGCTTATAGATTCAGGGACTATGAGTATAAAGAAAATTCCAAGAGTATCTAAAACAACATTTAGTAATACTAATGGGAATTTTGCATATGAAAATCCAAGTGGTTTAGGCACATCTTCTGTGGCTAAGATGTCAACTCAGACACATGATATTAAAATGGTTTTAGTTGATAACTCTGTTAAGGTCTATGAGAATAATACACTTAAACTTGATTATACATTAAGTACATCTACACCTGGAGAGGGATTTGGTATAATAGCAGATCACAATTCTCATAATTGTAGTGAGACTTCTACATTTAGACTTAGTAATTTAGTTATGAGAACAGAAACAAGTAAAGAGTTTAATGAGGTTTTAAGAGGTCCTGAATGGAGAGATAACTCTGTTAAATTTATAGTTAATGTTGAAGATAAAGAAAGACCAGATTTTAATTCTTCAACTGCATTAGGAGAAATTGTTTCAAGGATGTTAAATGAAGATATATATTTAGTAAATTTAGGTACTACCAACTCAAAAGGGCAAATTGATAAGTTAATAGCATCTAATAATAACAATGGAATATTTATAAATAACGCAAATTATAGTAGTAGTATAGATAAAACTGCTCAATACATATTAGATCAACTAAATATATTAACTAAGCCTTCTCCATATGTACTAATTAATACACCATTTAAATATTCTATCACACCAGAAGAGTTAAAAACAAATACAATTAGTGAAAATTTCCCTGATGGAGCATGGAAAATAGACCACGATTACACTTATTTTGATAATTCAATGGGGAAGTCATCTATATCTGGACTTTACATGAATAATTTTAATTTGAAACTTGATAAACCTGGTAAATTGGATATTTCATTTGAAGATAAAAACGTTATACCTGCAAGCTTATATGTTCATAGGAAACCAATAGCTAATTTTGGATTCAGTTTATCTTCGAATGGGTCTGGATATAACATTAATTATACAGAAGCTTCCTATGATGAAGATGGCATAACAAAGTCGGACAGAGGGGTTAAAGAAAAAGAGTGGAAATATAAAACAACTACAGGTAGTAGTTGGATAAATGGTAGACCAGCTACTATAAATCAAAACACAGACTATATTGTACAATTGAGAGTTAAAGATTATCAAGATGTATGGAGTACCCCTGATGTTAAGTATATAACAACCAGCAATGAAGCAGTTAAGCCAATAGCTTCATTTAATTCTCCTAAAACAATAACTAAATATGAAACTTTAGATGTAGTAGACACCTCATATGATCCATATGCACGTTCAATTTCTCAATATGAATGGGAAATCTTTAATAGTAAAGGAACATCTATATATAAAAGTAGTGTTCCAAATAAGAATTTAGGTAGCTATGGAGTTGGTACGTATATATATTCCTTAAAGGTAAAAAATTCTCAGAATGTATGGTCTCCAGTATTTAAGAGAGCTATAAATGTTGTGGCTGATACTAATGCTCCTGATATATTTGCTGATATTGTAAACCATCAAGGGACACCTGATGAAATAGACGTGAACTTGAGTTTTACAGATTTAGGAGGAAGTGGATTTAATAGCTATAGGTATAAAATCTCTAATAATAAAACATCTGAGGAAAATTGGTCTGATTGGAAACAGGAATCGAAAGCTTCTATAAAAATAGATAAGTATGGAGACAATTATCTTTATGTAGAAGCCAAAGATAATGATGGTAATATAGCGAAGAGAACGTTTGGTCGATATACTAAAACTGATATAACAGCACCAAATATAAATGCAGATATAGAATCTCATCAAGGGACACCTGATGAAATAGCTGTAAATTTAAACTTTACAGATTTAGGGGGAAGTGGATTCAATAGTTATAGATATCAAGTATCTCAAAGTACAGATATAGACAACACTAAATGGTCTGACTGGATAAATAGAAATATTGCTAAGGTGAGTATTAATACTTATGGAGTAAACTATATCCATGTAGAAGCTAAAGACAATGATGGGAATACATCTAAGAAGACTTTTGGGCCTTACAAAATAACTGATGAAACTGCTCCAGAGATAGAAGCTGATATAAAAAATCATAGTGGAACTCCTGATGTTATAAAAGTGAATTTAAGTTTTAGTGATTTAGGAGGTAGTAGATTTAATAGCTATAGATACCAAATGTCTCAAAATACAGATGTAGACAGTAATAACTGGTCTGACTGGATAAATGGAGAGAGTGGAGTTATTGAAATAAGTAAATATGGCAATAATTATATTCATGTTGAGGCTAAAGACAATGATAATAATATATCTAAAAAGACATTTGGTTCATACAATATAACTGACATAACTCCACCTAAAATAGAATCAGATTTGGAAAATGACGCAGGAAGTCCTACTTCAATCAATGTTAAATTTAAATTCTCTGATGATGAAGGAAGTGGCTTTAATAGCTATAGATATAAAATAGTAACTAATGTTAAAGAAGATAAAGTTTGGTCAGAGTGGATTTCTAAAGATAATGATGTAATTAAAATAGAAAGCTATGGAGTTAATTATATTTATATAGAAGCAAAAGATAATGACAACAATATAACTCAAAAAATGTTTGGTCCATACAATCGAACAGATAATATTGCCCCTGAGATAAAAGCTGATATAGAAAATAAAGACTGGACAAGAAGTGAAATAGATGTAAATTTAAGCTTTAGTGATTTAGGTGGTAGTGGTTTTGATAGTTATAGATATCAAATTTCAAGTAATGAAAAAGAAATTGGGCCAAAGTGGTCGGAATGGATTAACAAAACAAATGATTTAATTAAAATAAGTAGCTATGGTAAAAACTATATCCATATAGAGGTGAAAGATAATGATGGTAATTTAACTAAGAAAACTTTTGGTCCTTATAATAGAGAAGCCCCACAATCTAATGGCCATGAGACTAAAATGGACGATTTATCAGGAGAGGATAGATTTGAAACAGCTATTAAGATAAGCCAAAAAGGTTGGGATTCTTCATATTACTTGGTTCTTGTAAATTCTAATTCTATTGTAGATGCCATGACATCAAGTCCATTAGCTTCATCTAAAAAATCTCCTATATTATTGACAGATAAAGAATTTATATCTGAAGATACTAAAAATGAGATTAAGAGATTGGGAGTTGAAAAAGTATATTTAATTGGTGGTGAAAATGTAATAGATAAAAGTGTGGAAGAGCAACTAACAAGCATGAATATTGAAATAGAGAGAATAGCTGGGGTGGATAGATTTGAAACCAGCTTAAAGATAGCAAAACAAGTAAAAGGGAATAGTATTAGTAAAGATGTGTTTGTTGTTAATGGAGAAAACGGACTTGCTGATGCTGTAAGTGTTGGAGCTATAGCTTCTCAAAGTAAATCTCCAATAATACTTTCAAATGGAGAATCTATTCCTATAGGAATAGATGTAGTTGAAAAATCAAATAAAGCATATTTTGTTGGTGGAGGTAGTACTATATCAGATAAATTAATCTCAGAAATACCAAATTCTATAAGGTTAGCTGGTGAAAATAGAAATGATACAAACTCAGAAGTAATAAATTTCTTTTACAAAGATGATATGTTAAATGGTATATATATAGTAAAAAATGGATCTGATAATGAAGAAAATTTAGTTGATGCATTAGCAGTTAGTGTTTTAGGAGCAAAGACTAAATCTCCAGTAATGTTAGTCGGCAACACTTTAGATGAAAAACAGATTGATTTATTTAACAATAAACATTTTGAACAAGTTGTTAAAGTAGGTGGGAGTGGGAATGAATCCTCTTTTAGCGAGATAGAAGATATAATTATTTCAAAAAGATAAAAACAAATAATGCTTACTTATAGTAATAATAAATTATTTATATACTTAAGAGACTGGGACGTAAACCTGGTATATATTCAACTTGGAAAGATTGTTTAAAGCAAGTAAATAAATATTCAGGTTCTTTATTTAAATCTTTTAATACACTTGAAGAAGCTCAAAATTTTATTGGAAAAAAAATTAATGTTAAAAGCAGTATGGAGAATAGCAATAAAAAACAGACTAAAATATGTACTATTTGCGAGAGACCTTATTTCGGGAGGACTCAATCTTGCCCAACTTGTTTAAAAAAACTAAAAGAATTAAAAGATATTATGGATCCAAATGGAAATTATAGTAAGATATCTATAAATAAAGTTTTATTTATAAAAGAAAGATATTCACCAGAGGATGTATTTAGCTTTATAGAAGAAAATAAAAATCTTTGGAGGAAACTTCCTTCAAGAAATGAAAGATTGAAGGTCAAAAGAGCAGTAAGAGAGTACCATAGGAGTACAGAATATTTAGAGTCTAAATATATGAAATGGGAAGGTGAAATACCATTATATATAAAGACACTTTTAGATAATTATCCATCGAAAAAATTGCTAACTCTAAGTGGAGATAAGCTAAATCCTAATATACATTATGTTTGTTTAAAGTGTGGAGAAGAGCAAGTACAAACATATAGAGATTTTAAATTAAATAAAAGTCATAATTGTAAAAATTCAAAATCAAGTGGAGAACTACTTGTTGAAGATTATTTGAAAAGTTTTACAAAGATAAAAACTCAACGTAATACTTTAAGATGTATAAACCCTATAACAGGAAGGCAACTTCCATATGATGTAGAGATAGTTGGTTCAAAATTATTAATTGAAATACAAGGAGAACAACACTTAAAGTATATAGAATATTTTCATGGATCTATTGAAAATTTTAAGTATCAACAACAAAAAGATAGTTATAAAAAGGAATATGCAGAGAAGAAGGGATATAAATTGCTGTACATTTATTATGATGATTTTAAAAATGATAGATTTAAGCATAAAATTAAATCTGAGTTAGATGCATGTAAATAATTTTATATCCTTAGATAAATAGCTATACATAAAATTTGAATTTATTCATGTATAGCTATTTATAATGTTCAAAATCATTATAAAGGAAGTGGATTTGTGTGTAAGCCAAGGTTATTTATATTAATATTTTCTGTAATTTTTCTCTTTAATGTGTTAGAACCAGAAGCTTTGCCAAGAATTGAAGTTTTTAATTATAAAAATAGTTATGATATGTCTTACTTAATATCAAAACAAAAACATAGCACAACTTTTATCTTATTTAATAAAGAAAAATTAAGTGATGGTTTAAGTGCAAGTGCTTTAGCAGGGAGTACTGAGGCATCTATATTATTTACAAATAAAGATTTTTTACCAAAAGAAACTAAAGATGCTTTAATAAATGCAAAAAAAGTATATTTGTTAGGTGGATATAGTTCAGTAAACTTAGAAACAGAAAAAGTTATAAAAAAACAGAATATAGAAGTAATAAGATTAAGTGGGAAAGATAGATTTGATACAAGTTATAAAGTTGCTAATGAAATTTCAAAACATAAAGATATAAATAAGATATTTTTAGCTAATGGTTTAAAAGGAGAAGCAGATGTTATAAGTATATCTCCTGTAGCTTATAGAGATGGAGCTCCCATAATATTAACAAATGGGATGGACACTAAATATAATATAAGTGGTAAAAAAGTTTATGTAATAGGTGGATATACTATAATGGATAAATCTTTTGATAAAGATGAATCTATAAGAATAAGTGGAGAAGATAGATTTAGCACAAATAATAAAATAATAAATAGTTTTTATAATGTAAATCCAGATAAGATATATTTATGTGATGGAGATAAGTATTTAAATGCTTTATTAGGAGCAACAATACCAGGAGGTAATCCTGTTAAATTAATAAATAATAAATCTCCAGAGCTTTTATATGGAGGCTCTACAAAGCCAATATTACTTGGAGAATTATCTAATATAAATAGTTCTAAAGTTAAACTAATAAGTGATCTTGTTGATGTTAGATTATCCAATAAAAAAGAGATTGATCAAAACGAGCTAAATAACATGGTTAAGGAGATTTTATCTATAGATATCAAATTACTTACCTCATTAAAAGTTAATAATAAAAAAATAATTATAACTGATATGAATGTTACAGACATAGAAGAATTTAAATCTTTAAAAGGGAAGAAAGTACCTACATATAAAAACACTACATATGAACAACTTGCAGGTCTTTCAAGCAATAAGGTTGCAGTAGCCGTATTAGGGAAAGCAAATATGTCAAGCAGTAAAAGTGTTATATTACATGAAACAGCTCATCTAATAGATTCTATGCTTGGAGATATCTCTAAATCCGATAAATTTAAAAATATCTGTAAAAATGAAGCTAAAAATATGTACCAAATTGATTACGTTACTGGAAATAGCATAGAGTATTTTGCAGAATCGCTCATGAATTATTATCTGCCTGAAGAGAATATAAAAATAAAAAATAATATTCCTGATACTTATTATTTTATAGAAAAAGAAGTTACAAAGAGTAAATAATTAATCTAAACTAAGAATAAAATAGGTCGTTTTTTTACGATATATTAAAATATCATATGTGGGACATCTATGATATAATAGTTATAGCAAGGAATACTTATTTGAAAAATTAAAGAGTGGCGTTTCCATAAAAATTAACCTTCATTCTCATATGAGGGGAGGTGAAATTTATGATAAATCTAATGATGAATATTATGGCAGGTTTAATATCTTGCTGGATATATGACAAATTAAAAAGCCACTCGAATCCTACTAAGAGTGGCTGGGAACTTAATATTAAGTTCCGTAAAAGTTCCAAATAAACTTATTTAATTTTGGAAACATCACTTGAAGTTTGATTGAGTAAAATATGTTTCCTTGCTATTATTATACCATATATAATAGAATTTTAAACAAAAACATGAACCTTATTTATTAAAATTATGTTTATTTTTTATAGAAGTAAATATGTGAATAGAGTATAGCTTTTTAAGTTACATATTGTTCTATATCTTAACTATTCTTTAAATGTATGTTTAAGGATTAGTTGGAAATAAAATACAAAAACACAATTTGAAATGTGCTTTGTATCAAATTACTATTGTTATTTGGATTTAATCTCAGGATCATTAATTTGAACATTAAAAATTTCTTCTAAAGAATCACTTAAACTTTGCAATGAACCGTCATGTATTTGGCTTAAAAACTCCCTTGTTGCATATTTTAAATAAGCTTCTTTATTCACAATAACCTCATAGTATGTTAATCTGCTAATTCTTTCTGCTTTTAAAAAGTGCTTTTTTACTAATCTTGATAAAATTGTTAATGTTGTTGTCGGTTTCCATTTAAATTTTTGTTCCATTTCTTCAATTATTTCTTTTGATGTGACTATATCATTTTTTTCCCAAATAAATTTCATTACTCTAAATTCTGCTTTTGGTATTTTTTTTATAAACATATAAACATTCCTTTCATAGAATATAGTTTACTAACATTTATATACTTTAAAATTATAAAATATATGTTATAAGTATATATTAACACAGAATAAAATAAAGATGCCCTAAAATTAAGAGCATCTTTATTTTTATTCTATAAGTTTTCGATATTCAATTATTTCTTTTAAAAGTTTAATTACTGCTTTTTGTTCCTTTATTGTTAGACCATCAATTAAATCATATGCCTCTGCTGATAAAGTCTCAGTATCAGTTTCATTTTTTATAATATTTTCAAATAGTATTTCTAAGGGCATCTCTAATGCAGTAGCAATTTTAAAAATTGAACGAAGGGAAGCTTTACTTTCTCCTCTTTCAATTTGTCCAAGGTAGGCATAGAATAATCCTGCTTTTTTAGCTAATGCTTCTTGACTATATCCTGCTCTTTTCCTATAATTTCTTATTCTTTTTCCAATTATAACATATATCTGGTCATCTAACATTTTCATCATTCCTTATTATATTAGTATATATTGTCTTATTTATCTTAATAATATGTTATAGATGTCAAAAATATACGTATATACAATAGGAATACATTTATTATATGTTATAAACATGAAATAAATTATTTGGTGATTAATCCATATTTCTAATCGTCTTCCCAATCTTGAACCCATTTTTCAAGTGAGTTCAGTTTTTTATCTGTCAGCTCCTCTTCGCATAAAGATACTAAGAGGTATTTTACAAAACTACAACTTTTTAAATTATGTATTCTTTTTGAAATAGCTTCAAAATATTTCTCTTTTTTAACTGTAATTGTATAATAAATATGTTTATTTGTTTCTTGGGCGTATAGGAAATTTTTATTTGATAGTTTTGACAAAGTTTTTAATGTTGTTTTTTCTGGCCAGTCATATTTATCTTTCATGTACAAAATAATTTCATCAGATCTTACTTTTTCACTTGAATGCCAAATAAATCTCATTACTTTTAACTCTGATTTTGATAGTTTTTTTAAATACATAACCCTCACTCCAATTTTTAATATAATTAAAGATTACTTAATTAAAGATTACAGTAATAATTTTACATTATCAAATCCAATTATTACCATTTGGATTTATGTATTTATTTTTTATACACAAATAAAAAACTACCCTATAAAGAGTAGTTTTTTAAGTCATAAATCTCGACCAAAAAATTTATGACAATTGCATGGATAATTTTTTACTACTATATTATACCATGTTTTATTTGATTAAAACATACTTATCTTAAATATTATCTAATGTTCTATCTGGTTTTTTTATTCTTTTATAGTATATAGAACTTATACATTCATTAAATTTTTCTAATGAACATATTTCTATATCTGGATATTCCCAACAACCAATTGTTAGTATCCCATAATTCATTTTTTCATCCTCTTCCTCTGTAGTATCTTTATTTAGCCAATATTCTTTATAAAGATCAAGTTCATCTTGAGTTAATTGTAGTTCCTGACATTCTCCACAGTAACAATTTAAACAGTACACTATTTCAATTATTTTATTAGAAATTAAAAAATCTATTGTCTTTTTACCAACATTAAAAGAAAAGTCTCTGAAAGTAGCATGTTTAGCAATAAATCTATCTAATTCAACTTTCTCTTCTTGAGATAAAAAATCTATATCTTTTATCTCAGAAAAATAATGTACATCGTTTATTTGAGGATACTCAATACTCTTTTTTATTTGCATAATTTCTTTAACCTTATTTAATACATTTTTATTTTTAATTGAATTATAAATGTTTTTAATTTCTTTATAATCATAACTATTTAAATCTTTTAGGTCCAATTGTTCCTCCATATTTCTTAACAACTCATAAGTTCTATTTAATTCATTCTTTTTTTCTTTATATTCATTATCTAACTTCATATAATCTTTTATTTTCATAGTATCCTCCCGACTAAATGCCTACTTATATCCTTTATTTTTAAACTTGAACTGTAATTTTTACAGTATTATCTTAGAAAGTTTTCTATATTGACAGTTGAATATATTCCATTTTGAGGGATGTATCCTTCTACTTCCCCCCATTCTTTAAGTATATCAACAACCTCATGGAATTTTTTTATTCTCTCTTTTATGTCTTCTTGATTTTTTTTATGTTTTAAATAATTATCTTTATTTTGTTTATCTTCAAGTTTAAACTTCTCTTCCCATTCATTTCTGTTAACCTTATGCCATGCCCCTTGCAAAAACCACCATTTAAATAATTGTGCTTTATTAAAATTAGTAGTACATGCACACTCGGCTAATTCATACCATTTATAATTACCCTCATCAAGTAATTTAAAATATTTTCTCATTTTCTTATATCTATTTTCAGGTTTAAAATCTTGTAATAAAGATTGATTATACCAGCTCATATCAATTTCAATACCTTTTAAGTTAGATGTTGGTACATAAATATTAAATCCTTGCATTTCAAATGATATTTTATTTAAGTCTAATTTAAAATTTTCTCCATGTGGAAATGTAGCTTCAGCTATGTTTAAAGAGATATTTTTATCTCTAAAAAGAGTTTGGCATAATTCATGCCACTTTTCTTCTGTAACTGGCTTTATTTTTAAGTTTTCTATCATTTCAATTTGTTTTTTTAAGTTTTCTATTTTATTCCTAAGATCATTTAATATACAATGCTTTTCTTCACATATACTACATCTTCCATACTCATTTAATTCTTTATATAATAAACATTCATTACACATATCTAATTCCATTTAAAATCACCCCCTGTACACCTAAAAATATATATCTATAGCAGATTTTTTTAAATAAAGTATATCAAATATTTTTTTTAACAACTTTTCTTCAGCTCCATATTCTCTAAGTAGAACAAAGATAGTTAAAGCATCATTATAATTGAGTTTATTTACCCTCTCAACGACCTCGTTATAATCCAAATTAACACAAACTTGTATTAATTCATATTTAATTTTTTCTAACTTAATTTTCGCCTCTTCATAAATCTTATAATCCCTTAAAAAATTGTTTAAATCATTCATATTTCATCCCCCAATAAATTAATACTTTACCATTCTTGAAAAAGTTTGCAGTTTTTTATACTACATTTTTTCTTAGATTTAGCACCATATATAGCACAAACTTCTTTTGTTTTACCAAATATATCTTTGCGTTCTTTCTTATCATTACATTTTTCTTTTAAACTATAAAATTTATCCTCTTTCATATTTTTCATCAAAATATTGAGTTTATTTTCATCCATTTTATTTCACCTCTATAATCAGTTCCAACGAGGGACAGATATATTTTCATTACTAAGTTCTATATAAAGCTCTCCAGCTTCTCTTATTAGCTTACATAGTGCTATATAAGCTTTACTATTTTCAACATCTTTAAATTTAGAATCATCCAATTGATTATAATATATTTCTGCATTATCTAATCTTTTAAGTATGCTTTTATATTTATTAACTTTTTCTTTTTGAATCTTATTCATTTTTTCCCCCTCCTTTATTATTTAAAAAGCTATATATAATAAAAATATTAATTACTACCACAAATAAAATTGATATAAAATCAAATAAATATATAATTATATTTATAAATTTTAGATGAGATAATAGTAATAATAAATATAAGAATAAAGTAAAAATTGTCATTATTACAAAAGCAAAAATAATAGTACTTATTACTACAGTAATTATATTTAAAACAATAATATTCTTATCTCTCCCATATCTCATATACATATTTTTTTACTCATAAAAAGATATTCCTATCCCTTTATGAGTAAATTCCTTTCATATAAAAAATATTTCCTTAAAAAAAGTTTTTAACTTTTTCTTCAGTTATTAAATACTTTGACTCATTGTCACTTGATGCATAAAACATAAGTTCTGTCATGAAAGGACTTAAAAAAGTCTTTAGACCTCTTGCTCCTAACATAAGTACATTTTCTTCAATGGCCAAATTGGCTATTAAGCTTAGAGCGTCTTCTGTAAATTCCAGCTCTTTGTTTTGAAGTTTAAATAATTTATTGTAATCTCCTATTAAGCCTTGGTCTGATTTTAGTATTAATTTTACTTTTTCAAGATCAAGGGTTTCCAAGTTACATATTACTGGGAATCTTCCTAAGAATTCAGGTATCATACCAAAGTTATATAAATCATCTATATTTATATTTTTTCTAACTTCATCTTTAGCTAAAGAAATTTCATTTAAATTTGATTTAAATCCAATTGTTTTTTTATGTAGTCTTTCTTTTATAATATCTTCTATCCCAACAAATGCCCCTCCACATATGAATAAGATATTAGTTGTATCTATCTCTACATAATTTTTAGTTACATTGTCTTGGATTTTACAAATTGTTCCTTCTATTAACTTTAAAAGAGCTTGCTGGACACCCTCTTTTCCAACTTGATTTTTATATGTAATATTGTTTTTTGCCAATTTATCAATTTCATCTAAAAATACAATTCCATATTTTGTTTTATTTAGATTTTTATTAGATTTATTGTATAAAGAAGCTATTATACTTTCTACATCCTTACCTATGTACCCAGCTTCTGTTAATGTGTTTGCGTCAGCTACAACAAATGGGACATCCAAAAAATTAGCTAATGTTTTAGCAATTAAAGTTTTCCCTGTACCAGAAGCTCCTGTTAGTAATATATTGTTCTTTTCAACATTAACATTATTTATAATACTTAAGTAATGATTATAAATTGTTGTTGCTATCATTTTCTTAGCCTTATCTTGGCCAATAATAAATTTATTCATATACTCTATAATGTCTATTGGTTTTTTTATATTTTTTCTTAAATTTTCTATTACATCTTCTTTTTTCTCTGTTTTCTCTTTACAACTCAAACAAATAAAATCACCTGATTTTGTTTCTTCCATTTCATTTTCATCTTTTCTATTTCCACACCAATTGCACATTTTTTTCATACCGTCCCCTCCTATATTTACTTATCTTAAATTTTTCCTGTTTAATTAATATATCTTTATATAACCATTTGTTATTTAATAATTAATTATAGTGATTAATTTAAATAATTATAATCAATATTTTCATAAAAATATTGATTATAAAAAATATTTATTCTATTTTAAGATTCTTGGAAAATGCAATTACAGAAATATATACTATAAAATAAAAAGATAAAAATTGAAGTGTATATTCCAAAAGTATAATTGCTTTACCAATTAAAAATAAGTTTAATAGTGTAAAAATTATTAATAATACAGAGACACAAACTTCTATAACAACAGCATCATTATGTTTTAAAAGAGGCTCCCCATCTCTTTTTATTATGGTTTTACTTATTTTTATTAAAATATAAGCAGTCATATATAAATTTATGAATGTTCCAATAGAGGGGATTATACTTAAACAACTAACTACTATCATGTATGGGATACTGAGACCTCCTAATTTATAAAAATTAACTGATTGTAATATTGGGACAAAACTTAACCAAGCATATTTTAAATCTGCTTTTTTACTTAATTGAAAAATCGAAAATGATACTAAAAGATATAAAAGAAACATAATAAAAATAACACTAAAATCTCCTGAAAATATGCTTATTAAAAAACCATATAATACATTTAATACTCCTATTCCAAAACTGCTTATTGCCCTAATTATAAAAAGGGATTGCAGAGGTATTAAATTTAGCAAAATAAATTCCATTCATATAACTCCTTTTTAAATATTTATAATTAAATTTTAGCATAAATATTTTATATAAACAACAAAAACACCTTGTTATATATATAATAAAGTGTTTTTGTATTAATTATAAAAATAAAATTTTTAAATGGCTTTTCTTAATCTACTTTTTTTATAAAAACCATCCATTATTAGCATAAACTTAACTGTATATAAATCCTCTTCATGAAAATAATATGCATATCTATCATTCTTGTTTAAGGTAATTGCATAAACATCAACTAAATTTTCCTCCATTAATTTATTAAGAGAATTATAACCTATTTCCAATAATTCTAAAGCTTCTTTTGTGTTATAATAATTTCCACAGTTTATTTCTTTCTTAGTTTTATTCATTATTTTCATATTATTTCTCCTTTTATATTAAATTTATTCCTACTGGGCATTTAATAAATACATATACTCTTTTTTAAACCTGGAGCTATCAAACTTATCATTTGATATAAATTCATTTCCATTTTTGATATAGTAAATTCCGCCAAAAGCATTCAACTTATTCCTTTTGTTACTTTTGATAGAAAAAGTAAACATCTCTAATTTTTCTTTTAGATTAATTATTTTTACTTTTCTTTCAGCATATTCCATATCAATGTTAGATACTAATTCTACATACTTATTCCATATTTCTTCTCCATCAACACCATCTATTATAGTTGGTATAAAAATTTCAAAACTATTAATATCAATTAACTTCATGTGTTTGTTAATATCTTTATTTCTTATCATTTTTAAATCTTTATAAAAAAAATCTATCTCTGAACACAGCCAGTTTCCTTTTGTTAAGTTTATTTTGTTAAAAACTTTATTATATAAATACGAAAAATCTTTATTTGAAAGACACTTAAGATAATCATCTTTATTTCTATCTATATTCATTACTAATCTATAGTCATTTTTATACACAATATTGGCCATATCTAAATTAAATAAAAAAGCTTTACATCCATCTTTAAGACAAGACCTGTTTATTCTTCCAATAAATTGTTCATCTAAATCGGGGAAAGACGTATCTTTGGCTCCTAAATCCATATCTATATCAACTCCTGCTTCAATTACCTGTGTAGTTATTAAAAGTATGTTTGATTTAAGTTCTTTATTGTCTTTCTTTAGATGATTTATTATTGATTGTTTTTTTATTTTATTGTCGTCTCCATCAAGTTCAAAAACTGTATAGTTATCGAGTTTATTACTTACATATATATAAAATTCTTGAGCTGTCTTTTTGGTTATAAATTCTATTAAAAACTTAGCATGTTCTTTTTTTTCTTTATTCCAAACGCTCACTTCTTCCTTTATTAAATCAAGAAGTTTTTTAAAGTCTACAGTTTCATTAAGAAGCTTATTTTCTATAGATACTCTATCTTTAAATAGCTTATTATTGTAATATATTTTAGGATTTTCAATCAAATTTATAAATTTCTTATTTCCAAAATCCATCAATTCTTCTAAGTTAGGCAGAGTTGCAGACATTATTATTAACTTAAAATCCATTATCTCTGAAAATTTATATAAAAGCTCTACTATTTCTTTCCAAATCAAATTTTTATAGTTTTGTATCTCGTCTAAAATTATAACACTGTCAAACAAAGAAAAAAGACCCATTGATTGCTCTCTTCCACATCCAAAAAATAGATTAAATAATGTTATGTTTGAAGTTAAAATACTTTCATAGTTTAAAATTTGCCTATCTAATAATACCTTATTATAATCTATTTTTTTATCAGCACTTTTAATTGGCAAAGGTGAAATAGAGTTAATTATCTGGGTATTTAATTTTCCTTTAAAAATACCATTTAGAACATCTTCTGTCTGTTCAGCTAATGTATTTACAGGAAATACATAAAACAGCTTAGACCCGTCTTTAATTAGCTTTAAAGCACATGATAAACTATTTATCGTTTTGCCTGAGCCTGTAGGACTTTCTATGTTAAATATTCTTTCATTGTTGTTTTTATCTAAATTTTTATTACATTCAATAAGGATGCTTGAACGCAACTCATTTATCTTTGGTAAATTATTTTCTTCAAAATATTTATCATTTGTTCTATAAGACTCTATCCCTTTATATATAGGATTTTTATAAAAAATTTCTTTTATATTATCTTTATTTTCAATACCATTAATTTTGAAATTATTTATATCTTTTTTAGAATGAAAGCTATGAGTGGCTATAAAATCGCAACTAATTAATAAAGAGTTTAAAATCTTATTCCATATATATACACTTGCTTCATTAAATTTTATCTTCTTTATATTTGTAAATACTTTTAAGATTTTCCCATAGTTTATATTTAATTTTCTATTGTAAAAATATAAATAATTAGCCATTTGCGTATTATTAATTTCTCTTTCTAATTTATCAAAATAGTTTTCAAGGTTATCCTGATTTGAATGGTGCCTACTTATTATATTTGCATTTATTAACATTAAATAATATAAAACAGTCTTTTCTTTAACTGATATGTTTTTTAGTTCTTCTATTTTCTCTTGCATTAAATCAATATAAATAATAGAAGATAGATAACTATGATTTGAATTGACTATTTTATTTAAACATAAAATAGATTTTTCTTCTTCAGATAAAAAATCAAAATTGTTTTTCATTTTCTCACTTTGATATTTAGGATTAATTTTCCCTATATCATGTAAATAAACTGAATATATGAACATACTCTCTATTAAATTAATAGCTTCTTTTGATAAGTAAAAATCTGACTTATTTAATTGAAATTTTAAATTTGTATATGTTTTTCTTAATTTATTTAATATATTGTATTTATTATCTATTTGGAAAAATATACTTCTGGTTCTATCTAAATGCAATAATATGTTTTCATTTTCTTTATCGTCTCTATGAGAATATAAATATACATTATTTTTTATAATTTCTTCCAGTTCCATTTATAAAAACCTCTCTTTTTATTGTTTATAAAAAATAAACTTTTTAAAAAATAAGAAGCTTTAAGCTTCTTAATATACTTTATTAATTTTTTCAAACTCTATATAATCTTTTCCTTTCCTTGCAACGCATCTTATATCCCCTAAAATAATGATTTCTTCACCTTCTTTGATTTGTTTTAATTGTTCGTTATTTTCAATCACTAATTTTTCTTCTTTGCTAAAGTTTCCTATATATTTAAACATGTTATAACTCCTATCTAAAAATAAATTTTATTTTAAACTAATTATATCTCACCTCAATTATATTACACCTACCTAAATAATATAATCTCTTTTTATTGATTTCTTCATATTTTTAATTATTAAAAATTCCGCTCCTTACTATAATAGCAATATATTAAAAATGGATTATTTATATAAGGGGTGTTTTTATGTACTTTGATGAATTTTATGAGGTAAAGAATGTATTATTAAAGGAGCATTTAGAAAATCTTGATCAGCAAGACATAGCACCATTGTCTCAAGTCTTTAAAATTTGCCTAACTCACCATGCTAATAAAAGAATGATTGAGAGATATATAGATTGGTATGAGATAGAAGATTTATTAAAAACTAAATCCAATAAAATACTTGATACATCTATTGGCGAAGAATTTATAGTATTAAATGAGAATAAAGAATTAGCAATAGTTTGCGTTTTAGAAAAAATAGAAAAAAAAATATTCAATAATTATAAAAACAGTTATCAAAAAGATGATTTATATTTTCAATTCTAAAACTAAAGAAATCAAAACAGAGCATTTAGAGGTTAAATTTTCTAATAGGAACAGTACATATTAAATAAAAAAGCTTAGTGATAGGGGACACTAAGCTTTTTATATTTAATCAGAACTCTATATAAAATATAAAACTTTATCTCCACAATAAAATAAATCTTCTTTGCTTTTTAAAACATCTATATTTGAAAATGTTAATGATTTAATGCTATATTGGTTCAACATAAAATCTGTACCATCAATTTTTCTATCATCTATGCTTATTGGCATAGAATCTTTGAATAAATACAATTTTTCATTCAATAAAATTTCATCTTCATCTAAAACAACATTATCTGAAATAAAAAAACTATCAATCTTACTTAACTCTTTTGAAAATTCTCCATTTAATATCTCTACTTCATTTAAATCTGCAAACAAATGGTTTCTTCCTAAAAATGGGTAAAAAACAGCACTTCTATTAAGAATATATTTTTTAATTTTATTATAATATTCTCCATCACCTAATATATATATATCCCATGAAGGGTTTATTAATATCTCATAGTTAATTAAATAAGTTGCTCCAACATTAGGGCTAATTTTATTTGAAAATCCAGATGTATCTGCTACAACATCTACACATTTATTAAAATTTAATCTCTTTGGTACAATAGCTATCTTCAAATCTTTTAGTAACTTATAAAATTTTGGCAATTCCTTTTTTCTTTTATAACCTGTGTTATCTATACCTATTATAGCTCCTAACATACCCAACAGTGTTACCTTGTGTATATGAGGATATGTCTGAATAATAGAAGATGAGTTATATGTTGGTTTAGAAAAAGAAGCTCCTTGCCCTTTTAAATTAAATTTTAAGACTTCCTTCATAATTAATTTTTCTCCATAAAATCTATTTTTATTGTGCTAAGTATATTGTTAATACTGGTTCTACTTTTTAAAGAATCTATAGGGAATTTTAATATTGTATCTGTAGGATTATAATAAATTTCTATGTCTTCAATGTCTTCATCAATTGAAAGTAAGTCTTGAGCTAATAGGGTGATATCTATAACATTCCTTTTTTCATCTTTATAAAAAGATACCTTATTAGATATATTTCCAAGATAAGCAACAGAATCTTCTTTCAGTTTTATAAAAATCGCAAATTCATTATAACATCCTTTTTTAGAAACCGAATTTAAACTATTTGCACAATTTAAAGAAGCTTCTTTAAACAAATTATAATTATTTTCATTAAAACACTCAAGTTCAGGGTCTAATTCCATCATTTCTTTATTAACAAGTGGATTAATTATAAAATCATAGAAGTAGTGCCCCTCTGTTAAATAAGCTCTTGAACCTAATGTTGTTTGTCTATTTTCTATTTCCTCATTTGTTTCCTTATTAATTTTACCTTTTGGATTTTGAAAAGGAGACAACATCCTTTCTCTTACAACTTCCGAATCCTCATATTTATTTACACCTGTACCAAATTGTATTGTTCCATAATAATTCCTATTAAACCCTTTTACTGCAAATACTCCTCCAAAGCAAGACACATCTATATATTTAAATAACTCTCTTTGTATCTCTATTTCGCTTAATTTATTAATATTCTCTACTTTTTGTTCAAGCCTTTTTTCTAAACTTCTTGGTACTAAACCTTTATTTTTTTTATCTACTACATAAGACCTCATATAAAACACATCTATCCCTTTTGTATTCCAGTAGTTTCTAAATAAGTATTTAATACTAAAGGGACTTGCAGTAAATTCTTCTCCATGTCGTACTGGATTTCCAGTCATATCTGCATTTATATTTGCATTATTTAACCCTATTCCTATCATCCCAAAAACTCTATTTTTCATATATATATTATGTTATATAAAAGAAGCAGTATATTACCCCTTTTATATAACTCTCCTTCCTTTTTAATTATTTAATCCTATACCTTAGCTATATCCAGTAATTTTTTAAGATATAGAGTACTCTTTTTCTAATTTATCAATTGTTATTTATAGGTTAGTTAACATTTTATATAATTTATGTTCTCCCCAAATAATCCAGAGTGAAAATAATATTTATAAATCCCTTTTATTTTTATATTTTGACTTTCTTTATATAAAAGTAACTTACTATATAATCTATTAGCAAAATTGTTCCCTAAAGGGATATTGTGTAAATAAGTTTCATATCCATCAATCATTTTTTCTTTTAATTGATTTGAGTCTCTTAAAGACAATATGTTTTGTATATAATCATTTGTTTTTGAAGAAAATGTACCTGTCGTATTTATCCAATATAATAGTTGGGCACTTACAAAGAAAAATTCTTCATCGCTTTCAATTTCATATTCATATTCTTTACCTTTTTTAGCACTTATTAGTTTATCCCAGATTTTCTTTAAATTACTTGGCATTTCTTTATATCCTCCTTCTTTATACAAAGTCATTAAAATACTAATCATAAAATCAATCTTTTTTCTAATTCTTTCTAAAGAGGATTTGTTTAAGTCTTTTTCATTTTTAATTCCTTCCAAATACATATAAAAAACTATTTTTTCAATTTCTTTATTGATTGAAATATCTTTATCCTCTATAAAGTAATATGTCAGTAAATCTTTATTTGATATAATAGATTGGGCTAAATCTAAATTGCCTAATCTGTTAATAAAGTCATTATAATTATCTTTTTTAAGAGATAAAGCTTTTTCTAATGTCATATTATTTACTCCATTTTTTATTTGCAAAGCTTCATCTATTTTTTTTAATAAATTTTTTCTATCTATATTTAAATTAATTATATTTTCATTAGAAAACATAGATTGCAGTATTATAGATTCTTCAAAATCTAAACACTTATTACTATAGTCTGCTTTCATTTCAATACTTACTATTTCATTAGATTTATCATTTGCATTATTACCAATCTCTAACTCTAATTCAAGATCATTAAAAACTTTATCATTATTAAGAAGTTCATTTATAGAACTATTTTTTATTTTTAATAAAGACAATAGCAACATGCTATCTTCCAATGTCAATCTAAATAAAAAGTCATTATAAGGATTATTCGATAAGGTTGGTTTACCCTTGTTTAAATTTATACTAAAATGTGGTATCCCATATATCTGACCATCTACAACAACCTTGGTATCCTCTGAGATAAAACATTTTTTAGATACATAAGAATTATATGCTTCTTTATATAACTCTAAATCTTCATCTAAAAAAATAAATATTTTATCAGGAGTCTTACTATTAAAAGTTCCACAATCCTCCTCTATAGTATCAAAACATGCTTCAAAATGTGTGATAGTTTCTTCTATATTTAAACTATTATTATAATCTTCTTTCATCTTTTTAAAATGGCTATATAAAAAATCGCTAAATAATAAATTATTAAAAGTTTCTATTTTAAAAATTAAAGCATAAGGCGTGACTGAATGTATTTTTTTTCCAAGGCCTCTTTCTTGATTCAGACACTTATTTGCATTAATCATTCTTTCATAAAATATTCGTTGTTTAAAAAAAGGATATTCTTCATTTAATTGAAAATTTTTCTCATCATCGTTTATAAAAGATACAATACTACCATCTTTTTTTATCTTATAATAACAACCTTTTGGGACAATAGCATGTTTTATTAAAATATCATCCCCATAAGCTTCCTTTAGCTTCTTTAGTCTATTAATAACCTCTTGCATAAGTAAAAATTTACTACTCAGTACATAATTCAATACATTTTTATGAGTAGACTCTCCTTTCTCTATATTCTTATCTATACACAAAACCCAAATGCAAGGCTATTTTTTTCTAAAAGACCAACACCCAATATAACAAAAGCCATCTCTTGGGATAATTCATCTGGTTTAATTTTTATCTTATATTTATTACCTATCACTAATGCATTTTTATAATTAAAACCAATAGAACTTCTATTTAAAAGTTCTACATTTTCAACGAAGTCATGAGGTTTTATATTATCATAATTTAACATATTATATTTTCTACAAGTGTTTCTTAGTATTCTTTCTTTTACTAAGTTTAAATCCATGGTACTCATATCTAATGTTATGTTATTTTTAATTTTAATAATCGCAGGAGTAATTGTGGTTAAATATCTAATGTCTTTATCTTTTTCTTTAAAATCATACCTCTTACCTAATACTGTAAAATATGGGTTCATTATAGTTCCTAATGAGTTAAAAAAAATATTTACTATATTTAAGTCCATAAATCTTATTTTTAATGTATATGCTTTATCTTTTTTATAAATTTTATCTTCTTCTATTGGAGTTAAAAAAGAATAATTATAAAGCTTGATCTTATTTTTATGATGATATTGTTTTGATTCTTTTGATCTTAAAAATTGATAATTCATGCCCTTACTTAGATATTCTGGAAGATTCACATACAATACGTCTTTTTCTAATTTTAGGAACAATTCTATTTCTAAATATCTCATTACTTCTCCTTCTTATTATTTTAATTTTATATTTTTATTATATGATTTTCGTTGAATATAGTCAACAGAAATTATACAATTCGTTGAATATAAAAAATATTTTCAATTCATTTTTATAATATTCATATTATTTAGTTCATCAAAACGGTATAATATAAGTTTATTATTGCTATTAAAAAATAAGACATACAAGTCAGTTACCAAAATCACTTTATAATTTTCTCCATTATCTTCTTGAGTTTTTATTACATATATGTCTCCTATAGAATATCCATCTTTTTTAAATAAAATATCAAATTCACCTGTATTAAACTTATTATCATAGATCTTTACTTTTTTATTGTTTTGAGTTAAAAAAACCATATCCATTAAATCTTTATATTCTTTTTTTTGCTTTCCCATATTTACACATAATACTTTGTCATTAGTAAGTTTTCTCTTTAACATGTAAACGTTTTTAGAGACTGAATTAAATGAATTATCACATATAGAATTAGCTTCTATAGCTATATATCCAAAGACTTCATCTGAATGGAATAAATTTATCATTTTATTTTTTGCCACTGAATACACCTCTTTAATAATTTTAATAGTATAAAAAATAGAATATTATCTATACATTTTAGACAATATCCTATTATGATTTAATTTATTTAATTTTGAACAAAATATTGTATTCTTCCAATTACAGTTTCACTACTTTCAATATTGTCAACTGGTGTTATTTCTACTTTTACACCATTAGAATAATATTTGCCTTTAGATAATACTCTCAAAACAATACCTTCCACCAAGACATCTTTTGTTTTAGCTCCTTGATCCTCTTTTTTTATGATTAAAACTCTATCTCCTACACTTACAAAACCAGGATACTTTGTGAAATTTGATCTATCTTCGAAATAATTTTTAGGCAATAATAATTTTATTGAAATATCTTATATCTCAATAATACCTCCTTTCTATTTTTTATAATAAGTATACCATTTACGTTGTTTATAATCAATAAAATGTAATTAATTTTATTATATATTAATCCATACTACACATCCTTTTTTATGTTTATATTTAATACCACCTTTGTATTTAATAGGATTATGTAATTCCCATGCAAATATCTTTTTATATTTTATCTGTTCCCTTGAATATGGAACTTTGTGTTTATTTTTTAATTCTATATATTCTTCATCAGTTATTTCATAACTACTTACAATATCTACAGTCCCACATATAAGTCCTGTTCCACTTTTTATAATCCCTATAGTCCCTCTGACATTAGTATTCCTACTTCTTAATTCTAAAGTCTTTTCTCCACTTAAAATTAAATCAGCCCATTTTTCTTTTACTATTAAGCATTTCATATTACTACTCTCACTTTCTTTTAAAATTAAATGTATCTTTTATTAAATTAGAAATTTGTTATATTAAGTACTTTCACTATATATAATAACAAAATATAAAAAATGGTCACAGTATATTGTGTATTTCTAAAAAGGTAAAAATTTAGAGGGGATAAAGAAGATTTAATAAAATGTTTTAAAAGACTTTTATTAAGTCTTCTTTATTTTTATCCTTATTATATATTTGTACTTATATACAATTAATTAAAAATATAAGACATGTACTTATAGAGATTGCTGGTCCAAGAGGGAAATTATCTTTTAATTTTGCTTTTTTCAAAACAACTAAAAAAACAGACATTATTACTCCTAAAAAAACAGGATATACTAATAACTTAAAAATACTACTTGTATTAAAAAATAACCCTAAAGCTCCCATAAGCTTTATATCTCCTCCGCCTACCCCATTTGTAATAATTGCTATTACTAAATATATGGAGAATAAACTAAAACTGGAACCTAAATTATTTAAAATAAACATATTATGGTTAATGTAATTTTTATTTATAACTATTAGAACTAATCCATATATAAAAATTATAAATATAAGTTTATCTGGTATTTCTTTTACTTTTAAATCTATATATGAGATACTAATCAGCACTGGGATAATACAACTATACAAAATGGCATCTATTTTAAAATCTGCTACTCCAATAAAACTATAAACCAGTAATATAGATAAAATAAATACTACCTTAAATGAACAATTGTACTTTTTAAGTTCGTCAAAAGACACTTTAAAAAATAATAAAAAAAACACCCCTATAAAAAATAACAAGATTTAAATTCTCATCTCCAATCAATAGTATATTATTTATTATTATATAACAAAGCTTTTATATTTTATATATAAAATATTTGTCCATATTTTTTAATTTTAATTAAATATCTTATTATCAAAAAAAATGTACTACTAATATAATATAAATTTTTTTAAACCGTATAATATATTGTTTTAATAAAATAGTTTTTTAAAAAAAATTTTAATATACAAAGGAGAATGGGATTATGTCAAAGAATATATATGAAATAATGGATGAAATAAAAAGTCTTAGAACAAGTTTTATTAATAGAAAAAGTTCTCTTTCTAAAGAACTTGGTGTATTAAGTAAAAGAATAAATCAAATAGAAAAAATGATTGAGTTTAATAAAGATAAACTAAATAGTGAAAGAAAAGCAGAGTTGATTGATGAACTTTATATTTTGTTTGTAAAAAAAAGAAAAGTTAAAAGAGAGTTTAACGTCGCTATTAGAGTCGATGAAGATAATAAATTTTCATATAACATGCTTGGTTTTACTTTAAAGGGATATGATGATCTGTTAGAGAAATTAAAAATGATAGAGAAGAATAGATTGATGGATATAAGCCAATATGGAGTCTATGAAATAGATGTAGCGAATTATACACATGAGGACATCGAAAATAAAATTAAATATCTTAAACCAAAATACGACATGGTATTTTACAGTGAAGATGAATTAGTTATATATTATTATAATAGATGTGTTCCTATTTAAACTATATAGAATAACCCTTTTTTAAAGGGTTATTTTATATAGTGCAAAAAATCTATTTACTTTAAACAACTAATGTATTAAAATCTTATAAAAAATAAAAAGGAGGTAGTCTTTAGTTAATAAAAACATAGATAAATATAGTTGTTTATAGTAAATTATAGTCAAAAGGTGATTTGAAAAATCAAGTGGAGTTTCTTAGACAATATGCAAATGCTAAAGAGATATTATAGTTGTAAATAATGAAAGTCTTTCACCACAAGAAGAATTAGTTCAAGATATAATATCAATACTTCATATTTTTAGTTGTCACATATATGGATTAAGAAAATACAAGAAAAAGATTAGAGAGGATGAAGAAGTTGAAAAGAGCATACAAAATAGAAATTAATCCTACTACTGAACAAATTTCTAAAATACATCAAACGATTGGTGTTAGTAGATTTATATATAACTTCTATATTGCTCACAATAAAGAAATTTATGAAAGAGAAGGAAAATTTATCAGTGGAATTGATTTTTCTAAATGGTTAAATAATGAATATATTCCTAATAACCAAGATATGAAATGGATTAAAGATGTATCTTCTAAGGCTACAAAACAAGCTATTATGAATGGAGATAAAGCTTTTAAAGATTTCTTTAAAAAAACTAAAGGATTTCCTAAGTTCAAGAAAAAGAAAAATCAAGATGTTAAAGCTTATTTTCCAAAGAATAATAAAACTGATTGGACTATTGAAAGGCATAGGGTCAAAATACCTACTCTTGGTTGGGTAAGACTAAAAGAATTTGGATATATACCAACAAATTCAATAGTTAAAAGTGGTACAGTAAGTCAAAAATCTGATAGATACTATGTATCTATATTAGTTGAGGAAGATGATATTCAAGTATCTAAATGTACTAATGAAGGAATAGGTATTGACTTAGGAATTAAAGATTTTGCAATATGTTCAGATGGAAGTAAATTTAAAAATATAAACAAGACTTCAACTGTCAAAAAAGTTGAAAAGAAACTAAAAAGAGAGCAAAGAAAACTTTCAAGGAAATATGAAGGTTTTAAATTAAGAAATAAAAATATAAAGGAAGGAGTAGCTACTCGTCAAAATATTCAAAAGCAAGTAGTCAAAGTACAAAAACTTCATCAAAGATTGACTAATATAAGAACTGATTATATTAATAAAACATTATTTCAGGTAATAGAGCAAAAACCAAGCTATATAACTATTGAAGATTTAAATGTTAGTGGAATGATGAAGAATAAGCATTTATCAAAGGCTATATCAAGTCAAAAGTTTTTTGAATTTAGAACTAAACTAACCGCTAAGTGTAAACAAAATAATATAGAACTTAGAGTAGTTGATAGATGGTATCCATCATCAAAGACTTGTAGCCAATGTGGAGAGGTTAATAAAGGTTTAAAACTTAAAGATAGAGTGTACAAATGTGAATGTGGATTATCTATTGATAGAGATTTAAATGCAAGTATTAATCTTAAAAATGCTAAAAAATATAAGATAGCTTAAAAGCACTTATATATGTACGGAGGGCTAACTTCGGAATTTAAGCCTTTGGAGAACTATACCAAATCGTAGTAGCTTAGGCAAGGCGAGGTCCAGTGAAGAAGGAAAAATCTCGATATGGATATATTTGACCATATTTTGAGTAGCAGGCTTATATCTATATTAAAATATAAAATAGTTTTATTTATATTGACCTTTTCAGTTTTATTTTCTTGTATTGAAAGAAATGCTTTTGCTGTTACTCCAAATTTAGATTATGAACAACAAAGAATTAAATTGAATAAAGATATTACAAGTTCAGAAAATAAACTCAGCGAGATAGATAATACAATTAAAAACATTAAAAATTCTATAAAAACAAATACAGGAAATTTAAATATAGTGAAATCTAAATATAAAGTAAAAAAAGATATAAATACCTATAAGTTTAAAAACTTAAGTAAAGACAACTTAGATATATTAGAGCTTGTATTAAAGAGTAATTCTTTAAGTGAGCTAATGAATAATTTAGACATAATGACCAAACTATTTGTGGTTAATAATAAATCTTTAAATGACTTAAACGAAAAAGAAAAACAACTAATTGAACTCCAAGAGTTAAACTTAACAAAATTAGAAAACGCTAATAAAGATAAAAAAGATGAAGAAGAAAAATTAAAATCATTGAAAACCGAACTTTTAAAATTAAAAGAAATAATAGAGAGAAAGCCCAATGAAAAGATTTCTTTTAATCCAGAAAATTTGTTAGAAAAAAGCAATGTTTCTATTGAAGATTTATATAGAGCATTAGAAGGAACAGCTCTTTATGAATTGGCTCCAATATACGTTGAAGCAGAAAATATCTATGGAGTAAATGCTATCTTTTTAGCTTCACTTACAGCTCAAGAAAGTGCCTGGGGAACAAGTCAAAGAGCAATCAATGATAACAATCTAACAGGATTTGGAGTATATTCTCCATCAAGTAATGGAATAAATTCAAATACAAAGAGAGACAATATATTAAAAACAGCTAAAACCTTAAAAGAGAAATATCTTACTGTTGGTGGTGTTTATTATAATGGATTATCCATACATGGTGTAAATACTATGTATTGTATGCTACCATTTGGAGGTCCAGATTATAATTGGAGCAGTAGCATCACTAAAATTGGTAATTTACTAATAGACAAAATGCAATAATAAAAGAACTGCTAAAAGCAGTTCTTTTTATATTAAATATTTCCACTAAGTAAATATGCACAACCAAAAACTACAACTAACATTAAAAAACAACTTAATTTAAATATAATAGTAATATTTTTTCTTTTCTCCATCAATTCCCTCCTTTCTATTTTTTATAAAAAATTTTTATTTCATTTTTATTGACAAATAAAGGAATATAATTATATTATTATAGTAAATAATCTATTATAATTCAAGTCTGAAATTAGATTAGTATTATTTTTTCATTCAAATAAATTCAATAACAGGTGCTTCTCTAAAGCATATAATTATATGCTTTAAGGAGATTCATATATAAAAAGAGGGTGCGTTTTATGTTCTTAAAGGAAATTATAAATAATGTAAATTTTTTAAAAGGAAATGCAGAAGCTACAATTTCGTCGAATGTTTTAGAGTTTATAATAAGTGCATTATTTATTATAGTAGTTATTTCTCTATTGCTTAGATTAATTAGCTTTATTATATCAATACTTAAAATAGCTTTTTATTTTGTTAATAAAAATGTTAAAATCCTAATAAAAAAAGTTAAAACAAATAACTTCAACAATATTAGTTTTAATAAAGAATCTTCTAATGTAATATATTTTAATAATTATAAAAAATAACTATAAGGCTGTCTTTAATTTTCAATAGAGACAGCCTTATTAATTATCTTATTGGACATGCTCCAGAAGTACAAGCACTTTCATATATATCTTGTTCTTCAAATGAATCTGATTCTAACAACCTTAAATAATCATTATTTATAGGTTTTATATCTTTTAATCTTTTATAGTATTCTTCTTCACTTATTTTTTCAAATGGCATAAGAGGATAAGTTTCTTCTGCTAATGGTAAGAAAGTTATTCCAACTATAGAATTAAAATTCTCATAAACCCATTTTGATACAATCTCCCATTCTTCTTCTCTAACATGTACTGTAATGCTTGTATTGTGGTCTGTCCAATTTTCCATAGTTAACTTATATAATTCCAATTGTTCTAAAGCACTTACATTGTATTTAGTCTTACCTGCATAAGATTTTACTGGTATCTCTATCACCTTTATATTAGAACTTCCTATTTCATTAAAGATAGGAAATGAATTATATTCCTCTATAGCTTTATATAATGGGTCAGAGCTTGAGATTCTAACTCTTCTAACATAATATGGGGAATGAGAGAAATGGATTCCTGAACTGACTCCTGGTAAAGTCGAGATAGATCCTTCTGGTTTAATTGTTGTCATTAGATTGGGAGCTTCTATCCCTAACACTTTAGAATATCTTTTACCTTCATCATGGACAACATCTCTAAGAGTATTTAAAATTTCACCTAATTCTTTATAAGTCATATTAGTTAGATTAAACATGTCCATTATACCTGTAAGAGATACTCCTATTACTCTGTCTGACTTCATTACTTCATCCCATTCTTTAAGTTCTGCATCAATCAAAGTCATTCTTAAAGCAATTCGAACGGATAGCCTTAAAACCGATTTTAAAGCTTCTATGTCTAATTTATTGCTACTAATAAAGTTCACTAAGTTTGTAGTTGTTAAATTACAACAACTCTTTGATTTTAATAAGATTTCTCCACAAGGATTACAACCCTCAAAGTCACTTTTTCTTTTTAATGCATTCTCTCCATTTAGAAATCCTGGTTCTCCATTATTTTTTATAGACTCCATTATCTCCTTGATTTTGTCTATAGATGGCTTTTTTTGAAATAAAATTGAATTATTACTCATTCTTCTATGGCCAATACTCTCATCAATTAGAAAGTTCCCATTTTTGTCTATAGAATATATATCTTTCTTTGCATTTATTAAATCAACATCATCTGAGTCACATAATATAATAAGAGAACTTCTTCTAACTCCTCCACAAACAACATTTTCAGAGATTATAGTAGCTATATCCAAACAATTTACAGTAGAAAGTTTCTTTATACCTAAAGTAATGTTATTTATTTTTTTAAACATCACTAACAAAGATTCATGGCCTGAAGCTCTTCCTCCAAATCTTTTTAATGGTTCTCCTGCATCTCTTACATAAGAATAATTTATTATAATTTTCCTGATATCTTTATATGTATCTTCTGATATTATTTTGAAGTAATACCTTAAAGCCTCCACCCATCCTTCTTTAGAGTCTCCGACTTTAAGTTCTATAGTATCTGTATTAATAATATTTATAACAGTATTTTCTATTTCATCATATGGATTTTTTTCATTTTCTCCATTTAAGAAATTAAGATATCTCTTTTTTAATTCTTTTTTTCTAAAATTAGGGTCATGTATGTGTTCTACCTCTACTGCTTTAATGTTAGGAAGCTTATTTACTTCTGTCTTTGTTATCCTTAATCCAACACCACACCCAACCATTAGTAAGTAGAATAGATCCTCAAAAGATTCAAATGAATTTAAACTCATAAAACCACAATTATAGTTTGATAAAGGATATTTATCTACTATCTCAGTGCCACCCATATATAAAGTTCTTCCAGATGGGAATGTTTTTAAATTAAATAAATTATCATAAAAAAATTCTGCTTCTTCTTTTAACTCATTAAAAGATATTGTTTTATTGTGTTTTAATAGAAAGCTTTCTTCTAAACCTATGTTATATTCAACTACTCTTTTACATGTCTCATACCAAAGCTCTCGTCTTTTTAAATCATTTAAATATCTTGAATATGTTCTAAGGTAAACAAACTTACCAAGAACCCCCATTAAGTCTTCTTTATCCTTATATAAGGATAAAAATGAATCTGATATAAAGTTATTCATATATGTAAAAAACCTCCTTCATATTTTCGATAAAAAATTGCCCCTTGGAAGGAGGCAATTAATTTATCACTTTAATATATAATAAATAGTTTTATGATATTTATTCTTTATGTTAGTTTAATTATTACATATTTTATATTATTTAATTTCTTCAAATCTCCATTCTTGAAATTCAGGATATTTTAATCTATCTACATGAGATAAGAACATTTCTAAAGGCCTTGCATACACTTCATTTTTATCATATTCTAAAGATTTATATATAACTAACTCACAGTCAACTTGTTCTTCTGAATGGTAAAGATTTCCCATTTTATCTTTATGCATATATATATTTTTACCTGATTCTGTATGCTTTGAGATAAAAGAGCAATTATACAGTAAATAATGTCTACCTTCAGTTACTGGATCCCCTGAAAGAAGCTCTATTAAGCTTTTTTCATCCATCGGCTTACTTAAGCCTATAGTTGCGTAAAAATTACCTTTAAAATGTTTATAAATACAAGGATACTTTAGTATTCTTTCATTATTTAATTTATAATGATCTTGGTATCCTATTTCTATTAAATCTCTATATTTACCCAATAAACTTATATTAGTTATAATATCTTCACAAGAATCATGTCCCTCTATGTCTTCTTTTTCCAATTTATATTCTTGAAGCTTTCCCATTATATCAGTTATCCTTGACACTAAAAACTCTTTACTTTCTTCAAAAATCATATAATCCACCTCTCAAATTTATTATTAATTATCTCCATCCTAATGCTTGTGCTCCTTCGTCATAAAACTCAAACAAATCTTTTCTAATTTCTTCTAAAACTTCCCATAATTCTTTTTCACTTAATTTTTGTTTTCCCTTTTTAGGCTGTCCTTCTATATACATTTTTTCATTGAGATAGTAACCTAAAGATTCACATTCATTTATTAATTCTGGATAGCTACTTGCCATAACAACACCTCCATATATAATATATATATTCATTAACTATAAGTTAAACATAAAATCATCTAATATAGTATATATTTTATATAAATTTTACTATTTTTATTTTATATAGTCAACAAATTATTATATATTTTAAATTACAATACTATACTATCTTACTAATATAATTTTTTATTATAAATTCTGAAAGGAAGTGTATTTATTGTTAGATTTTTTTTATAGAAATATTAATACTTTAAATATTATATTAACTATAACTCTATATCTTTTAAATGGATATGGATTATATATGTTAAGCTTAAGGGCTAATATAAAGAGACCTTGGCTTGCTTTTGTTCCCATATTAGATGTTTTACCTTTACTTAAATTAGCGAGATTACCTAATTATGTATTTCTTATATTTATTTTACCAATGATAATAAACATTTTCTTTGTATTTACTCCATTATTATTAATAAATACAATTATTATGCTTTCTTTAAGTCTTTATGTTACATATAAGCTTTTATTAAATTATAATTGTAGTACTATAGAATTAGTTTTATTGATGCTATTTACATTACTAACATTAGATTCAAGTTTTACTTATCTTTATATTTTGATTAGAGGATATCCTTACTCCCCGAAGTTAAAAGAAGATAATTAAAAAAGGTTGGACTTGAAAAAGAATCAAATTTCAAGTCCAACCTTTTATTTTTGTATTTAGTTATTATAAAAATCTTCTTCTAATTTTTTTATTGTCATATCCATAATTTTAATTATTTTAGCATCATATTTTTTACATCCCTCAATGAAGCATATGGTCCATTTGTCTATAACTTTTATTTCTTCCGTAGTTAGCTCTAATCGTTCTTTTATTGATTTAATCATTTCTACCATTGCTTTTGTACTTATATCATCATCTGTTGATTTGACTAATTCCAATAAATCATTTTTAAATAGATCCCACACTTTTCCTATTAAACTAATATTCTCTTTCATCTGAAATTCATCTAACACCTTCATCTCATATCCTCCAATTAAGATTTATTTACCTTTTTCATTATTTATTTGAACAACTTCATTTTTAACTTCTATTTTTTTACATAGTTCATTAATTGCATTACAACTCAATTTAAATTTACTTATATTTTCTATTGCCCAAATTAAGTAATTTGGATTCAAGTTAATTAATTTACCAATTTCTAAGCCTCTATACTTTCCAAAATCTATATTGGTCTCAATATCATAAATGCCACTAACAGGCTTTTCCACTTTATCAACTTCCACTGTTTTTTTATTAGAATTTTCTCTTTTAATTTCTAATGGGACATCTTTTATATATTCCCAACTATATACACCACTATTTGGGATTAATCTGCTTTCCCTCCATTTTTTGTCAGTCTGCCAATATGAACAAAACTCACCATTTTCAGTGGGAGTTCCATAAGCTTTGCCATATCCATTACCATCTGGTTCTACTTTATCTACAATTGCATATATATTTTTGTTAGACCAATTAGTTCGCTTCACCGCAAATGGTGTTTTCTTACCAATACTTTCCCATATATTAAAAATATTTAATCCCATTTTATCAACCTTACCTTTCCCCATATTTACATATCTTCTTAATCTAATTAGTTTAATATTTCTATATTCTTCTATGACAATTATTACATATGTTATTGGTCTTTAGTAACCCATTTTCTATTTTTTGTAAAAAAATAGATGATTCAAATAGAATCACCCTTTTTTAAATAGTTCTAAGATTAATAATTAAATTAAGCTATAGACTGTAAATATATATTTTTAGTCATATTTTTTACGAATAAAATAGCTTGATTGGTTTGTCTAATTGCCTCTATACAGATTTCTTCTGTTTGTTCTTCTATATACTCAAGTGCTAAGCCATCATTTCTTACAGCTTCTAAATATATATTGTTTTTCTGCTCCTTAGTTAAATTAAGTTCATCCCATCTTATATACAAAATTGCTTTTTTGTTGCTTCTCACTCCTTCTATACACATTTCATAACTTTGTTTATCAACATTCATCATGTATACCCCATCTTCTTTTACCATAGCCAAATCAAATTCATATTGAGTCATCCTCATTTCACTCCTTATTATTTTAATAATACTTTTTCATTTATTATATACAAAAACTTATTTTTTATTTTAATTTTATATTGTTTATAAAAAACGTTGCAAAATTATTTTTTAAATGATATACTTATATCATAATTACAATTAATTTTTTTATTTTAAATCAAAGAAGTGACCTCCTTAATTTTTTAAAAAGGAATGATAGATATCATTCCTTTTTTGATTTATAGCTATTTTCAATTTTCTTTTAATAGAATCTCCTTGATCTTTAACTTATCTTTCGTACTTAAATTTTTATAGTTTTTGAGAAAACAAAATAATAATTTTTTTTCTTCTGTTGTAACGTCTTTCATATTTATCTTAATCTTTGTAGCAGAATCACTTATTGCTTTTTTTAATTTTAGTTGTTCTTCACCATTAAGATTATATTTTTCTATCATTATATTTTCCCAACTTTTAGGAATACTTCTTTTCCCAGTTTCTACAGCAGACAAATAAGAGACAGTCACATTTAATTTTTCAGACATATCTCTAAGAATCTCCTCTTTTTCTATCCTTAATTTTCTCGAAAATTTACCAAACTCCGTAATATTCATAAATCATTCACCTCAAACTATTTTAATTTTTTCTAAGCATATATAGCCTTACTTTAATTTAGAAATTAACTATTAAATAAAAACTATTTCATCTTCTTACATGCTACCCAGAACTTCTTTGTACTCCCCTTTATAACTTGATACTACCTCTCTAATTTTTATTAGTATAAACTTAATTTTTATATACTCTGTTATAGATATAAAAAGCTTTATATATAATTGAATATACTTGAATCTGAGTTATATTAATGGTATAATATATATAATACTTAATAAAAAGTTTATCATTTTTTTATTTTAAATACCAAGATTTTAAAAGAGTTATATGAAATATTTTTTTTATATGATTTTAGTGGTAAGCAATTCCACTGCCTAATAAATAGGCATAAATTTCTTGGGTAGTCCTGTTTATTGGGCTTACAGGTAAAACAAAGCAATTGCTCCAGGGATAAAGTTAAGATAATTCAGTTTATCGTAAAGTGCGACGCACCTTTATCTTGAAGTATGGTCTGATAGGTATTCCTACGCATGCTTCACTATTATAAAATCGCTTTTATGGCGTTTAAGCGATTTTTTATTTTGTCATAAAAAAAAAGCTTCCTTTTATTTTAGGGAAGCTTTTTAATGTTTAAATGTTTAACCAAGCATTATTCTCTTCTTGATTACAATTTACATACATCCTGGCCACTTTATTTTGTTTAATAGCCTCTGAACAAATCTCTGGAGTTTTATTCTTTACATATTGTAGGTTTAAGCCATCCTCTTTTACTGCAACCATACAAATTTCATCAATTTCACTTTGAGTAAATCTATTTTTTTTAAAATCTACATCTTTTAATTTAACCTTTCCTTTTTTTAGGTCCATTATTATCTGATCCATAACATATCTCCTTGTCTTAAATTTTTTAATTAAATATATCCTTATTTATTTAATTCTTTTTATATAAACTTAAAACCTTTTAAATTGAAAGTTTTTCTACAAAATCAATATATATTTGTTTATTATATTTATCCATCTTGTAAATCATCTTCATAAATTCATCTCTTGAGATATTCTTTTTACATTCTATAGAAAATAGCCACTCTTCATTTTCTTTTATAGCTATTACCCCTTTACTCCTGTCTGTAGCCTTTAATTCTCTTACTTTGAATTTTTCTATATAATTATCTATTTTTTCATTATCTATAAAATAAATAGCACTTGCATTTGATATCAAGGCTTCTGTGCAAATTTTTATACTTTGCTCTTTTACAAAGTATAAGTATACTCCATTTTGTCTTACTGCTTCTAAACATATTTCTTCTGTTTGATTTTCAACCTCTTTTAAATACAATCCATTTTCTTTTACTTTTTTTAAATCAACTTCGTATTGTGACATATGTATTCTGCTACTCAAAATATGGTCAATTCTTATACTTTAACTACTTACTTTTTAATATTTTGACGAGTAGCTCCTCCTTCTTATATTTTATTGAAAGTTTTCTTTTCATCTGGACATATTATAAACTCTTTAATTACTAACTTAAAGAGTTTATCCCTATTCATAATAGTTTGTTTAGTATCTTTAAATTATACTTTAATTAAAAACATTATCTGTAAAATGATAAATATTTAAGAAACACAATATATTATATTATATTTTAGTTTATTTAAAAAATATTTTTAATTAGGGAGTGATAATATGAGATGTCCTATTTGTAATAAAGAAATGGCAGTTTCTGAATTATTTTTAAATCATGTAAGATGTAATTCTTGCCACTATGAGGAAGATAAAGAAAAAGTAGAAGTGATAAATAAAACAAAAAAATTTATAACAGAAAGGAATTTGAGTTATGTCAAATTAGAATTTTGGGATAAAAATGGGTATAATGAATATCCTTTAGACACAGATGTTGATATAATAGCTGAAATGTTGCTGGAAATGCTACAATAATCTTTTTAGGGTATTTATTTAATATTATATGTAATAAAAGAAAGCTATTTAATTTAAATAGCTTTCTTTTATTTTAAACACATTACTTACCAACTCTTTGTTTTAATGCAATCAAAGAGAGTTCTTCCGTTGGATTATTAACCCATAATAAAGCTAATCCGTTCTCCATCACTGCTTCTTTACACATTTCATCGAGTTGATTTTTTACAAACCTTAAGGCCAGTCCATTCTCTTTTACTGCTTCAAGGCATATCTCTGGAGTTTGTTCCTTTACATACTCAAGAGCTAAACCATTCTCTTTTACTGCCTCTAAACATACTTTTTCTGTTTGCTCTTTTACACTCGATAATAATAGCCCTCTTTGCTTAACTGCTTCAATACATAGTTCTTCTGTTTGCTCCTCTATCCACAATAAAGCTAAGCCTTCTTGTTTAACTGCTTTAATATATAAGTTGTATTTCTGTTTATCAGTTATACTCATATCATCCCACTTTATATATTTTAATGATACTCCCCATTTAGTTACAGCCTCTAAACATAATTTATAATTATGTTTTTTTATATACTCTAAAGATCTTGCATCTTTTCTTACTGCTCTTAAGCATATCTCATCTGTTTGATTTTCTATATATTTCAATGCCTTATTATTTTGCTTTAATGCTATTAAGCATAGTTCTGGGGTTTGTTCTTTTATATACCTAATAGCTAATCCATTTTCTTTTACTGCCTTAACAAATATATTATATTCTTGCTTTTTAGTAAGGTTTAATTCATCCCATTTAACAAAAGGTAAAGCATCTCCACATTCTCCTATCATTTCTAAGCACAGTTCATAGTTTTGTTTTATATTTTTTAGACAACAAGGCTCTTTTTTTATTCTTTCTAAATCAAGTTTTAATTGCTTCACTTTGCATCTCCCCTTTTAGCATCTAAGGTTATTTTAACATGGATGCACTATCTTTTTTAATACCTTTAGAAAATTAATATATTATTAACTAATATCATAATTAAAAATTATAAAGATTAAAGAAATTTACTATATTATATTAGCTTTTAAATGTTTATTTTAAAGAAAATATTTTAAATAGGAAGGTGTTTTTAATGAATTTTAATTATTTAATTTTTGCTAAGATAGGTAATAAGGTTATTAAATCTAATAAAATAGGGCAGATGGAGTTTAATTTTTTACAAAATTTTGTGGACTTTTTCAGTGATGATAATTTAGAAAAAGAAGAAATTAAAATTAGGAACAATGAATTTAAAAAGATAGAAAAAGATTTTTTTGACGATTGTAAGGAAATATTAAGATGTATTGGCACTTTAGAAGAGGTTCGAAATTTATATGATTTTTTTAATAAGATAAGAAAAACACAGCTCAAAGAGAATGAAATTGTTTTTTCTTTTGAATAAAATTTTTCAACTAAATTTAATGAACTAAAAGCTATCGATTAATTTAGAGGACTTCTTTATTAAAACTACCTTAAAAAAGGATTAAATATCTCTATTAAGGTAGTTTTTAATTAGTTACACTAAGAGCTTACTATTTAATTTACATCACTTCACAAGCCTATATACATATGGATTTTTAATTGCTTCTAAACGTATTTTGTCAATTTGGTAATCTTTTACAAATACTAAAGCATGTTCATCATTTCTTATTGCCTCTATACATATATTATAAGTTTGTTCTTCTACATACCATAAAGCTAATCCAGCCTGTTTTACCGCCTCAAGACATATCTTATCTGTTTGATTTTTTACATGCTTTAAAGCCATACCATTTTGTCTTACTGCCATTAAACACATTTCTTCTGTTTGCTCTACTATATACATAAGAGAATCTCCATTCTCTTTAACTGCCTCTAAACATATTGATTCTATTTGCTCTTTTGAAAATTTTCTCTTTAACTCATCCAATTTTATACATCTAATTGCTAAACCATCTTGTCTTACAGCTTCTAAACATATTTTAGGTGTTTTTTCTTTTATAAATTGTAATGCTAAACGGTCAGACCTCACCGCATTAAGATATATTTCATTAATTTGTTCTTTTGTTAAGTTTGATTTAATCTCATTTAAAGTCTTTTCGTCTTGCATTACTAATTCTAAGCATAATTCACTAAATTCTTCTTTTGATAATTTATTCTTTAATTTATCTAATATTATATTTTTATTTTTCATATAATTCTCCTATCCAGCTTTAATATTAATAATATAATAACATTTATATTGTTTATATTAAATATTTATTGTAAATTATATTTTATACAAATAAAAATACTTAATTTATTAATCAATTTAATTAATGTAAATAATATTGAGCTTTATTAATTAAAAACAAAAATCACTCTGACAAGAGTGATTTCGTCTTTCAAACTTATTCAGTTTTAAAATTATAATTATTTTATATTACATATATGGTAATTTCATTATATCATCAAATTTATTAGCCTTCAATATATTTTAATATTTTCAAAACTATCGGACTTCCCTACTTAAAAGTTAATTTAATAAGCATTCCTATTAAATCATTAGATGAAACTTTTAAATCCTTCCATCTAATAAAACTAAAAGCATTTATATTCTGGATAATTGCTTCTAAACATATTTCTTTAGTTTGATTATCTACATATTTTAGTGCATTCCCATTTTGTCTTACTGCTATTAAACAAAGTTCTGACATCTGTTCTTTTGAAAGTTCGTCACAATTTACATATCTAAGAGCTTTACCATCTTGTTTTACTGCTATCATACACATTTCTACTGTTTGCTCTTTTACATATTCAAGAGCTCCACCTTTTTGTTTTACTGCTATTAAACATAATTCTTCTGTTTGTTGTTCTACCCAGAGTAAGGCTAATCCATTTTCTTTTACAGCTTCAACACATATTTCATGGTCCTGTTTTATAATATTTCTTAAATAAAGACCATTTATCTTTACTCTTAATAAATCCTTATCTTTTTGAGTCATATCAACATTCTCCTTTTTAAAGTTTATAATTATAAAACATGTATTTTTATATTATATTTTTGTTTAATAATTTAATAATGATGATATTTATTAATTATATGAATTTAAATAATTTGGAGAATTTGTTGAAAAACCATTATCATGATATTTTTATTATGAAATAAAAATATTGTTACTTATATAAAATGTAGTATAAAAAGAGCTATCTAAATCGAAAGATAGCTCTTTTTATATTATTCAAATTGTTCTAAAAAATCAATATAGACTTGTCTATATAAGTTTACTCTGTGAACTGCATTATATCCACGATCTTCAGTGTATATTTTGTTAAGAAATACGCCTTTACTCATATCTTCCCACATCTCATCTAAGAAAAAGGAATTACAAAGAGTAAATAACCATTTACCATTTTCTTTAATAGCAATTACATCTCTAATTTCTTCTTTAGCTTCTTCATATTCAATATTGCTAAATATAAATTTATATTTACTTTTTATCTGTTTTAATCCATTTAAATATTTAATGTCATCAAACATAATAAAGTATATTTATACACTAAAAACAAAGTTTATTTTTATAAATTAATAATTATATTATGTGTTTTATTGCTTATATAAAATATTGAGATATGATTTATATAGTGATATAATTAATTATAGGAAAGATATAGTTATTAAAACTATATCTACTCATTTTTTAAGGTGAGATTTGTACAACTTTTAAGTCTTCGGGTTGGTTAGTTTAAAAAGATAAACATTAAAAAAGGAGCTATTAAAAATGGACAGTATTGTGAATTATAAAAATAGAGGTGATTTTGGCAAGAACAATTACAGGGGGAACACAAGTGGGAAAATTATCTTAGACTTAAACAAAATATATAAATTTGACAAAATTAGTGATTATATGGCTGGTTCTTTTACAACAAAAGATGTAGCAAATTATTTAAACATATCATCAAATTGCTATGATTTGAACACTGGATTTGATTTAATTGACGATGACATTAAAGAAAGAAATGAATTTATTTTTTGGCATCCCCCATATTGGAACATAATAAAATTTTCAGGAAATGTGTATGGAAATGAAATACTAAAAAATGATTTATCTCATATAAAAGATTACTATGAATTTATAAGGAAATTAAATTTTTGTTTAACAAAGCAATTTAACACTCTTGATAAAGGGGGTAGAATAGCTATTTTAATGGCAGATGTTAAAAAGAATAAGAAGCTTTATTCCATGCTATTAGATATGACTAAACTTGGTACTATAGAGCAAATTATTATAAAGAAACAAAATAATTGTACAAGTGATAATAAAATATATTCAAACAATAATTTTATAAAGATAGCTCATGAATATGTCTTGATATTAAGAAAAGATAATCCTCTTATAGTCCCTTTTAGCATAACTAAAACAGATGTTTTTGATATAAGGGATAGCCTAAAAATAACTTGGAAAGATTTAGTTGCAAATGTTTTAGAAAGTTTAAATAAAAAAGCTTGTCTAAATGAAATATACTCTAAAATAGAAGGACATAAAAAATGTAACTCAAATAAAAACTGGAAAGAAAAAATTAGACAAACACTTCAAGAGAATAAAATCTTTTACAGAATTGACAAAGGAGTATGGGGGTTATTTTAATTAATTCTTTAATACATGTATATAATAAAAAAACTATCTATTTTAATAGATAGTTTTTTATTATATTAGACATAGTGAGTTAACTCAATTCATAGTGGTATTCATTTTCTCCTTTTACCTTTTTAAACCTAAATAAAGTATCTTTCTTTGAATATTCCATATAACTTCTATTACCCAAAATATCATACTTTTTGTTTAAAACAAGAGACTTAACAGCATCTCCATCTTCATCTAAAAAAACAATATACCTAAAATTAATTTTAGGTATTTCTTCATTAAATTCTTCCGCACATTTTGCGAAAGGTGGAACATAAGATGATTTTGATTCAAATATAGAAAATGAATAGTAAATACAAACCTTATTAAAATCTATATTTACTACATTAGCTAAATTAACGCTATTATTAGCTTCTATGCTGTTTGAAATAGTCTGTTCTAATTTATAATCTAATGTATGGGCCTCTTTAATTGCTAATTTTTTTTCATCTGCATTGTCAAAAAGAATAGCCATAGGAAGAGTCGACACCATAAAAATAATAAAAAACACTGCTGATGCAATTATATTTCCTTTTTTATTGTCTTCTTCAGAATTACAATTTGATTTTGGTTTTTCACAATTATTATCATCTAAATTCATATTATTCCTCCTTATTGGTACAGAGTATAAACTGTATCATTATTTTTATTTACCTTATTAAATTTAAAAGTAGTATTTTTAGTTAAATATTCTTTGTAACTTTTATTTCCTAATATATCATATGTTTTATCCAAAACCATAACTTTAACAAGCTCTTCTTTTTCATCTAAAAAAACTATATAATTAAAATAATCCTTTGGAATAGTGTGATTATAGTCTTTAATAGTAGATTTAAAATCTTTTATACTACTATATGATGGATAAACAGCAATCTTAGAGAATTTTATTTTAGCTAATTTCTCTAAATCAACAGCCTTATTAGCTTCTATCTCCTTAACTACTTCATCTTCTAACCTATAATCTAATTTATATATCCTCTCATTTTCCTCATATTTCATGTCAAAATGTTCTATTATATGATATACTAAATAAATAAATAATCCACCTATTACCATACAAATTAAAACAGTAATAACATCATCTTTACTGCACTTTAAATTTTTAGTCTTCATAGTTTGTTCCTCTCTTTTTTTTAAAATCAATCAAAAAACGTATTCCTTTTAGTCTTCCAGCATATAAATTTCTTCATTATTTTTATTTGAGTATTCTTTATGACTTCTATCTTTCAAAATGTCATATTTTTTACTCAAAGCTATAATTTTAACTGGCTGATTATCTCCATGTGAACTACTCCTTATTTCAATAAGGAGCTTCTTTTTATAGTCATATATAAGCTATACATTGCTCTTATATACTACCTATATGGGAAGTCCATACCCTATACTGCTACTCCTACAGAGTTACACAGCTACATATATCTTCTTTGGACTGCTTAATCCTTTAAATAGCATCTTTATTCCTTTTTTAGATTTTTGTTCATATAATCTTAATATATTAAATGCTCCTACGCTGTCTGCATTAAATAATGTTAGATTGTCTATATATAAGCCCCTTTTCTTTCTTTTATTCTTTGTTGCATACTTTTTACTTACTTTTGGTGCGAAAGGGCTTACTTGAGAAGTATAACTTTCTTTTATTTTAATTAGTTCTATACCTTCTTTCCTTAACTTATAAGAGAGCAAATTATATATTTTATCATAAGGTAATGAATGGAGCTTTTGATTATTTATTTTTCCTAAGTCTGCTTTTTCTCTTATGTTTTTTATATCTCCTATTACAACTTTATTTATATTATTAATAATGCAATATTTAACTATTTCTTTAGTTGCACTATGGAAATAATGATTTAATTGTAGTTGCTTTTTCTTATATAACCTATCTATTTGTTTAGTTGATTTAGAATATTTTATACCACTTGCTACTTGTTGTGAGTTTGATATACTTTGTAAGTGGCTTATTTTCTTGTTAAAATAATGACTTATTTCTAAGTATTTAGAACCACTTACTATAAAAGAAACTCCTTCATTATCGTAGCAAGTAAATAAATTAGAAATGCCAATATCAATAGATAAGTATTTTCCATTCTCTTTTTTTAATTCGATATTTTCCATATCATAAACAACATTAATCTGATATTTCTTATTTTTAAGAGGTTTAAATTCTATTGTTTTTATTTTACCTTCAACCTTTGAAAAGTTATTTATTTTCAAAGTTAAATATTTGGAATTGAAAGCAAATCTATCATTAAGATAATCTTTTTGTTGTTTAGAAATTGTAAAATTAATAGTATTATCATCTATTATTTCGAATCCATTATTAAGATAAGTAAAATTAAATAAATCTTTTTTATTTTTAAATCTTGGTGGATTAGGATTTTTAATCCCTTTTGAATTATTTAATTCAAAGAAACTTTTCCATGATTTTTGCAATTTATCTAATATGTCTTGTGCTGTTTGAGATGGTAAATTTTTAAACCAAAACTCATCTTTAAGTCTTTTCTTTTGCTCATACCAATTGGGAAATTCTGAAAACCCTAATTTTTTATAGTTTTTCTTTTCATAGTTAGCAATATTCCATAGCCTTGCAGATGAAAAAGCCAAAGAATTCAATACATTAAGTTCTAATTCAGTTGGGTTATAAATAATCTTTTTCGTTAAAAGCAAAATCATTTTCTCCTTTCTATTAATATTTAAAATATAATAAAATAACATCAATTCATTATAGTAGTATAAAAACAAGAACATTCATCTCATCAATAAATTGAGGAGGGTTCTGTTCTTAAGTTTTCTAAAAGTTTAGCTCATAACTCATTACTTTTTTTATACTCCATAAGCCTCTTTTTAACCACATTTTCAATATAATAATTATAAATAGTCTATTTTTTATAATTATTATAGCATATTTATTGACTATATAAAATGTATTATTATTTTTTATAGTTATATTAAAATATTAATACTTAAAAAATATATAAATATGCTAATTATAATACTTAAATATTCATTTAAAGTTATAGTGCCTAATTTATATTTTTCGATTGAAGTTAAACAAAAAAATGATAGAAATTTTAAATATAAATAAAAAGCTATTTAAACTAATTGATATATTTTTACTTATTAAAGAGTTGAAAAGAGACCAAAGTATACCTGTTTATGAATATTTATATTTTTTCTAAGTTTAATACTAAAAATTTAATTTTATATAATACGAAGTTCATATACTTTTTATATTTTATTGTTTATATAAAATATTGTTAGTTGATTTATTTAGTGATATAATCAAATTATCACTAAATATTTTTCTAAAATATATAAAGATTGAAAATAAATGATAAGGAGTATTTACTTGAGACATAATCAAGTAGAAAAATCATATGGGATACTATACAGAATTTGTTTTTGCAATAGAATTAAAAAAAGATACACCTCAAAATGTAATTAAAATATTAGAATATATGCTTGATATAGAAAATGACATCTTAGAATTACCAGAACATGATTTCTTCAATTGTTACAGATGGAGAATGCTTTTTCTTAGTGATAGTTATTATTTTAATGGGATTACTAATTCTATATTTAAATTTAACAATATAACTGAAAGTTATTTTTTAACAGTAAGAAGTAATTTGAAAAATTATGATAATGAAATTACAAAATTCCTAAATTGGATAAAGCCATACATTGATGATACTGGGCATTCTTTTCTTGGATATATAAGGTCTGAGGAATGTGATAGTCCTAATTTAATTTATTATGATGAAATACTCCATCCTCAACGTATGTAGTATATGTGGTCTTAGAAATAAGGATGTAAAAAACTTAGCACTTAGAAAATGGATTTGCCCAGACTGTAATACACAACATGACAGGGATATAAATGCCAGCATAAATATACTAAAAGAAGGATTAAGATTAGTGGGGATGGAACAGCCCTTAGAGCCTACGAATGCTTAGTGCAAAAGTACTATCGAATAGGAATCTCCACCTTCAAATATTACCAAAGGTAGTTAAGGTGGAGTAGTTCAATATGATGAAATAAAATAATAAACAAAATAATTATTATAAACAGTATAATAACTAATACAATATGTATAAAGGAGTGTTAAACATGATATGTCCACATTGTGGAGAAAAAATAATTGAATTGCTTATATTTGAGGACCATATTAAATGCCCTCATTGTAATTATGAAGAAAAAGATATTTTTGTACTTAATGATGGGGACAAAAATAAACAGCATCTAAATAGAAAAAGTTAAAAATTATTTATGACAATTTATAGTTAATTCATTTAAAAAAGCTATCAATTAGTTTAGATAGCTTTTTTATTTATTAAAGAGTTGAGATAAGTCTGTCTATGAACATTTATCCCTTTCTCTAAATCAAACCCTCCACCTTCATTATAGATTCTATCAATAAAAGTCTCTTTAGTAATTTTATATTGGCAACCTACTGTAAATAACCATTCTTCATTTTCTTTTATTGCTATTACTTCTCTTGCTTTACCTTGTTTTTTAAAATATTTAATATCAAATTCTTCTAAGTACTTTTCCTTATCTTTTATGTATATAATTGAACGTTTATTCTTCTTTAATGCATATCTACATATCTCATCTGTTTGTTTTTTTACATATTCTAATAAGCTAATATCTCGCATTAATGCTATTAGACATAATCTTTCTGTTTGAGTCCTAACATATTTAAAGGTATCTGGTCTAATCAAGATTGCCCATAAACATATGCCTTCAGTTTGATTTTCTATATACATTAATTTATATGGATCTTTTATTATTAGTTCTATACAAATTTTTTCTGTTTTTTCTTTTATATATTTAAAAACCCATTCATTCTTATTGCGTTTATACAAATTTCTTCTGTTTGATTCTTTACATATTCTAAAGCTTCACCATCTTGTCTTACTGCTTCTATGCAAATCTCTTCTGTTTGATTTTTTATGTACTCCAAAGCCATCCCATTTTGTTTTACTGCTTCTATGTAAATTTTATTAACTTGATCTTTTGATAATAGCATACTTAAATGTTTAATTTTCATACCATCTTGTTTTACTATTTCTAAGTAATCTTCATACCTTTGATTTCTATCCAGTTTGAAATTCGATAGATGTGTTTTTATATTATTTAAAATTCTTTTGTCTTTATTCATTTTTTTGTCTCCTATTTATTATTTAATATAACATTATAAAATGGTTGGCATTATATTATAACTAAAATTAAATCTATATAAAAAAGCTATCAATTTCGATAGCTTTTTTCATTATTATTATTTATAATTTATAAAAATAAATTATATTGAAATATTTATAATTATTTAAAATTATTTTAATAAATTTATATTTATTTAAATAAATATAAATTTATTAAAATAATTTCTATTTAATAAAAATCTTTTAAAAAAATAAGATATATTTGTCTATGGAGATTAATACCTTTCTCTGCGTCAAACCCTCCACCTTCATTATAGATTCTATAAATAAAAGTTTCTTTATCAATATCTGTTTGGCAACCTATAGAAAATAACCATTCTCCATCCTCTTCTATTGCTATTACTTCTTTAGCTTCTCTCTGCTCTTTTAGATATTTAATATTGAATTCTTCTAAATATCTATCCTTGTCTTTTATATACTTAATTAAATGTCTATCTTGCTTTAAAGCTTCTTTACACCTTTCTGGAGTCTATTTTTTCCTTGATTCGATTTGCTCTTTTATATATTGAAGAGCAAGTCTATCTAACTCTACAAGATAATCATTTTTATGTTTATTTTGTTTTAACACTTCCCTAAGAATTGCATCTGTCTGATTTTTTACATATTGAAGTGCCATTATATCTTCTTTAATAGCCTCAAGACATATTCCAGGAGTCTGTTCTTTTACATATTCTAAAGCTAATCCATTTTGTCTTACTGCTTCTAAGCATATTTCTTCTGTCTGCTCTGTCACATACTCAAGAGCTAACCCATTCTCTTTTACAGCTTCAAAGCAAATCTCTTGAGTACGTTCTTTTAAGAATTCGCCTTCTAATTCGCTCCACTTTATATATTCAAGAGCACATCCACTTCGTCTTACTGCTATTAGATATAAATTATAAATTTGTTCTTTAGTTAAATTAAGTTCATCGAATCTTACCTCTTTGAGTAACAATCCATCTATTTTTATGGCTTCTATACACATCTCATATGTTTGTGTTTGTGCAAATTTCAAATCCCATGGATATTTTTTTATCCTATCTAAATCTACTATATTCATTTATATTCTCATCTCCAAAATTATTTTTTATAATATTTTATTTATATTTAAAACTGACCTGAAAAGATTAAGATAAATTTTTCTATTGATATTTATTTCTTTAACCTATAAGTTACTTTGCCCTCTTTATCCACTTTGTTAAATTTAAAAGTAGCATTTTTACTTAGGTATTCTTTATGACTTCTATTTAGTGAAATATCATATTTTTCATTTAATATCATAGTTTTAACCACTTTCTCATTTTCATCTAAAAAAAGTATATAACTAAATTTATTTTTTGGTGCTCCAGAATTAAAAGAGCTAATATTTCTTTTAAATCCCCCTAAAGTATCATAAGAAGAATGAACACTAATTTTAGAGAATTTTACTTTAGCTAACTTTCCCATATTAACAACATTATTAGATTCTATCTCATTAATAACATTATCTTCTAATCTATAATCTAATTTATATCTTAGCTCATTTTCCTCGATTTCATTTAAATTATCATCTATAATACTATTAATCATATAATTTGATAGCCCTAATAGTGCTATAGTAGTTAAAATTTGAATAGGTATATTACAATACATAATCTTATATTACACTCTCCCTTTTTTCTATTATTTTTAATATATTAAATTTAAATAATGTATAATTTTATAAGCCATTTAAAAAATCAAGATAAGACTGCCTATGAACATTTATCCCTTTCTCTGAGTCAAATCCTCCACCTTCATTATAAATCCTGTAAATAAAAGTTTCTTTGTAATGTTTATCTGACACCCTATTGTAAATATCCACTTATCATTTTCTTTTATTGCTATTACTTCTCTTATTTTACCTTGCCCCTCTAAATATTTAATATCAAACTCCTTTAGATATTTATCCTTATCTTTTATATATCTAATTGCATGTTTATTTTGTTTTAGGGCTTTAAGGCATATCTCTTCTGTTTGTTCTTCTACATATTTAAGAGCTAAACCATTTTGTGTTACTGCTTTCAAGGCATATCTCTTCTGTTTGATTTTTTATATGTGTAAGTATCATTCCATTTTCTTTTACTGCTATTAGACAAAGTTCCTCTACAGACTTAAAACGCCTGCTATGATTTTGTTTTTTCCCCAATAGTAAGAGCCATTGATTTTCTTTTACTTGATTCATATCTATTTTTTCCATTCACCTCTCCCTTTTTAATTTTATTTCATATAAATAACATTAATACGCTATTTTAAATTACAATAATTATACCATTTTTGTTGACTATATAAAATATTGCTATTAAATTTATTTAATGATATATTTAATATAGTAGAATAATAAAACTTGTAAAAGGAGATATATATGAATCTTTCTAAACTTAAATATCTGGTAGAAACTAATTTACCTATTTATTTAGGAGAAAAAATAGTTATTATTATTGATGTATTTGAATTATTTAATCTTGTTGAAGTTAAGTTTATAGACAATGATGAAACCTTTGTTGTAGATATAATCACATTAAAAGAAGAAAGTTATAATGATGAAGGAATACCTTTAAATTTAATAAAAAATGATTATGTTAAGTAGAGATAATGCTGGAGAATTATTATTAAATAAATTAGATTTAGAAATAAATGAACTGGAGTGGTTAAGATGACACATCTATAAAAAATGTTTATAAATATATTGAAAATTTTATTAATTTTAGATAGAATTAACCCTTTTTATTTCCTTAGGGTTATAGTATATTCGCAATCTATGTTAATATTCTGTATTCAAGAAGATAATATAAATTAAACCTTAGCACTATGTGTATTTGAACACAATAATTTATATTAAGATACTTTTTCAACTCTCTATTGAACCTTAAAGCTATGTGTAACAAAAAGAGTTATCTGGGATATTAGATAACTCTTTTATATCATTTAAATACCTTTAAGAAATTAAAATAGATTTGTTTGTGAGTATTTACAATTAATCAGTAATTTCTCAACATAACTCATGTCTATCACTCTTTTTTTAGATATTAACATAAATTTGTAAGTATGCCAACTACATATTAGATTATAATTAATTTTAGAAATGGCTTATTTAAATTGTTCTAAAAAATCAAGATATATTTGTCTATGAACATTTATTCCTTTCTCTGGATCAAACCCTCCATCTGTATTATAAATTCTATAAATAAATTCCTCCTTAGTAATATCTTCTTGGCAACCTACTGTAAATAGCCACTCTCCATTTTCTTTTATAGCTATTACTTCACTTGCTCCATCTTGTTCTTCTAAATATTTAATATCGAATTCTTCTAAATATTTATCTTTCTCTTTTACATATTTAATCGCATATTTATTTTGTTTTAGAGCTTCTCTACATATTTCATCAAACTGCTTCTTTACATACTTAAGTGCTCCGCCATCTTCTTTTACTGCTTCTCTACATATTTCATCTGTTTGATTATTTACATACTCCAAAGCTGATCCATCTTCTTTTACTGCTTCCATGCATATTTCATCTGTTTGATTTTCTACATATTGTAAAGCAAATCCTTTATTTCTTACTGCCTGCATACATATTTCTGGTGTCTGTTCTTTTACATACTTTAAAGCTAATCCATATTGTTTTACTGCTTCTAAACATATTTTTTGAGTTTGTTCTTTGACATATTGAAGAGCATATCCATTTTCTTTTACTGCTTCAATACAAATCTTTTCAGTTTGATTTTCTATATATTGCAAGACCATTGGTGATTTTCTTATAGCCTTTATACATATTTCATCGAGCTGTTCGTTTGAAAATTTACCTCTTAATTCATCCCATTTTACATGTTTTAAATACAAAC
>NZ_JACVWA010000002.1:0-4299 GCF_020658275.1 Clostridioides sp. ES-S-0190-01
TCTGCCATCACTACAGAAGTGCGACCTATCAGACAACGAAACTAAGTCATCTATGTCAGCACCCATATAAACAATGCTAAGAGTGTTGCTAGAACTATCCCAAACTATAGAATCAATAATAGTAGACAACAATAACTTCTTATTATCCAAATTAGCATCATCAACCATATTGTTAAACTTTTCTAAATTACTAACAACAATATCTAAATTAACACTGGCATTTTTAATATCAGCATTGTTATCTTCTAAGTTTCTAACCTTAACTTTTAATTCTTCAATTTCACTATTTAAACTTTCAATCTGAGAGATAATATAATTAGAAGCAACACTACCAGTATTTTTAGCAAGTTCTATAACTAAATTACTGATGATTTTTTCTTTATCCTTAATAAAATTCCTAAATAAATTAATCTCACTATTAATACTATTTGATGCATTATCAACTTTAATCTTATTTTCATGAAAAGCATCTATAATAGATTCTACATTACAATTTTTAATTCTTTCGATAACAATAGCTTCAACTAAAGGTCCTTTAAGATTTTTACAATTACAAGCATCAACACCAAGATTCTTTTTAGTACCACATACATAATAATACTTTAATTCTTTATCAGTTCGTTTGCCTTTATAAGTAATTCTCATATTAGAACCACACTTAGAACATTTTAAAATTCCTGATAATAAAGCAACTTTACCAGTAGCAATTCTTGGACTCTTATCACGATTAGCATCAAGTAAACCTTGAACTTCAAGCCAAGTAGTAGAATCTATAATTCCTTTATGTTTAGCAATAGCTGCGATAGGTGTAGATGTATTTTTAGCATAAGTAAGTATTCCACATTCATTATCAGGAGTACCGATAACTTCCATATTATTATTTCTAAGATATTCTACAACAACATCATTAGCTTTTACATAAACAGGACTTCTAAGTATACCAGATAATGAACTAGGGTCAAATTTACCACCACGAGGACCTTTTATTCCATTGTGATAAACATATTTGTATAATTGAGATAAAGATCTAAGTTCTAGATACTTAGCATAAACTATTTTAACAACTTCCATCTCATCATCACTAACTTCTAACTGATACATACTTCTTTCTTTTAGGTTTTCATCTAAGTATTTAATTTTTTTACTGCTAAATCCATGAGGGGTTTTACCACCTAGCCATCTCCCAGTACGAGCAAGTTCATACATATTATCTTTTATACGTTCAGCTATTGTTTCTCTTTCAAGCTGTGCAAATACACTAGATATAAACATCATAGCTCTTCCCATTGGAGTAGAAGTGTCAAATTGCTCTTTGATAGATATAAAAGATATATCTAGTTTATTTAATTTTTCTATTAGAGTAGAGAAGTCAGATACATTTCTTGATATTCTATCCAATCTATAGCACACAAGATAATCAAATTTGTTTGCTTTTGCATCTTGCATCATTTTTTTAAACTGAGGTCTATCTATATTACCACCACTAAAGCCTTCATCTTCATATATTAAAAAATCTTTTATACCAACAGATTTAGCATAGTCCATACATAGTTGTATTTGATTTTCTATAGATTCACCTTTGCCCGTAAATTTTGATTTTCTTGAATAAATTGCAGCCTTCATAAGTTTAACCCCCTTAAACTTTGGTATAAATTGACTTGAATAAGTAATATTCTGGTATTCAACTTCATATCACAAAAGAGTAGATGTATTTATCAGAGCACCCCTTATAGTAGTATTTTCAATACGTATAGGTATTAATAGTGTTTTATTATTTACTTATATATAAATATATGATGTAAAGAATACATTAAATGTTAATAATACATTTTTATTGCATCATATGAAAAAATACTGATTTCGTTTTCATAGAGAAATTTGAGACTTAATTAGTTGTGTCAAGACAAGTCTATAACCTCATAGATTAATATAATAACTCAATTAAGGCATAGGGGGGTTATATATGGATATAAAAGTTGTGGAGATTTTTCCTACAAATCCACTGGAACTAAAAAAAATAGAATCAGCTAAAGCTATATGGTTTGTAAATGCATTAAGAAAAAAGTATCCTGAGGAAGTTTTAGATAAAGCCTTTAAGATACTAGAAGAAGATTTAGAAAAAAGTGAAGCTAAAGCTTAAAATTTTGATAAGGTATACATATGATATAAGAGAGGAAAAACAAATGAGAAAATATTTGGATTCACATATATTTTATGAGACTAATGGCATTAAAAGAGAAGACTCCCCCCTACGTTTAAAAATAGACGTAGGGGCATTAATATTTATTTTTTATAAAGAAGTTTCTCTTAAAACTAAATTTTCATTTCTTTCAATTAGATGTCTAATAGACCATTCATTTTGAAATAACAATACTGGATTGCTATTTTTATCTTCAACTAGTATTGTATCCATTGGTATTGAAAGCTTATCCGATTTGAAAGTATCAGGTTCAATCCAACGTATGTGACGATAAGGTAGTGTATTCATTATCATATCAACACCATATTCTTGTTTTAGACGATATTCTAAAACTTCAAATTGAAGAACTCCAACGACTCCTACAATAAGTTCTTCCATACCAAAATTAGGTTGTTTGTATATCTGTATAGTACCTTCTTCTGATAATTGTGTAAGACCTTTTAAGAACTGTTTTCTTTTAAGAGCATTCTTTGTAGATACTCTTACAAAATGTTCAGGAGCAAATTGTGGTATACCAGTGTATTGTAAATTTGATTTTTTTTCACTTAATGTATCACCAATATTAAATATTCCTGGATCATGTATCCCTATAATGTCCCCTGGATAAGCTGAATCTATTATAACACGGTCTTGGGCTACAAACTGTTGAGGTTGTGAAAGTTTAACCTTTTTATTTCTTTGTACATGAGTTACTGTCATACCTTTTTCAAATTTACCAGAGCAAATTCTTAAAAATGCAATTCTATCTCTATGAGATTTATCCATATTAGCTTGAATTTTAAATATAAATCCTGAGAAGCTATTAGAATTAGGGTCAATATCACCTAAATTACTGCTACGAGGATTTGGTGGAGGTGTTATTTCTAAGAACGATTCTAAAAATGGTTCTACACCAAAATTGGTAAGGGCACTTCCGAAGAACACAGGCGTCAATTCACCATTTAATACTCCGTCTAAATTAAAATTATCTCCAGCAATATCTAAAAGTTCAATATCCTCTAGTAATTTTTCATGAAGAGCATCACCTAATAAAGTATTAAATTTTTCATCAGATATATCTCCAGTTGTAGATTTAGCAATAGATTGTCCATGGTTACCATCATCAAATAGTTCAACTTGATTTTTATGACGGTTAAACACACCTTTGAACTCTTTACCAGAACCAATTGGCCAGTTTACTGGACAAGAGCGAATTCCTAGAACATTTTCAATATCTTCAAGTAGTTCAAAGGGATCCTTTCCTTGACGGTCCATTTTATTTATAAAAGTGAAAATTGGTATTCCTCTCATTTTACAAACTTGGAATAATTTCTTTGTCTGATCCTCGACACCTTTAGCAGAGTCAATAACCATTACTGCACAGTCTGCTGCCATAAGAGTCCTATAAGTGTCCTCACTGAAATCTTGATGCCCTGGAGTATCAAGAATATTTATACAAAAGTTATTATATTCAAATTGAAGAACACTTGATGCAACAGATATACCTCTTTGTTTTTCAATTTCCATCCAGTCAGATACTGCATGTTTTTGAGATCTTCTTGATTTAACTGATCCTGCTTCACGAATGGCACCACCATATAATAGAAACTTTTCAGTTAATGTAGTTTTTCCTGCATCGGGATGGGAAATGATTGCAAAGGTTCTTCTTCTTTTAACTTCATCAATCAAGCTTAAATTTTGTTCTGTCATTTTTTATCATCCTTTATTTTAATTTTACGATTATCCAAATATAAAAAATTATATTTATTAATAGTTTTAAAATGAACATAATTTTCCATATGCTATAAAAAACTACAATCCTATTAATATTATAACTTTATTGCAAAACTGTCAATATGAAAACCTTATGAAAATAGCTTTACTATCTTACTGTATAGCACAACCCCCTTTTTAAGATTAAAAGGACTTTTTTATAATTCCTAGCTCGTTAGAAGCAATAGCACCCTCAACTATTCTACATTTCATACATATTAAGATTGACTATAACAACTTCATATTCATGAGTATTATCATGAAAAATATCTGAGTTAGAATCTAAATGGATGGATTTAAATAAAATAGATTAATTCCTAAAGTTGCACTTTTATAGAAAGTGCATC
>NZ_JACVWA010000003.1:0-41926 GCF_020658275.1 Clostridioides sp. ES-S-0190-01
TTTTAGCAGTTTGATTATTTACAAATACTAAAGCCAATCCATTTTGTCTTACTGCCTCAACACATATTTCTTCTGTCTGTTCTTTTACATATTTTAAAGCATTTCCATTCTGCTTTACCGCTATAAGACACATTTCCTTAGTCTGTGCATCTACAAATTTTAAAGCATTTCCATCTTCCTTTACTGCCTCAACACATATCTCTACAGTCTGATTTTTTACAAACTTAAGAGCATATCCATTTTGTATTACTGCTTCTTTACATAATTCTTCTGTTTGTTCCTCCACATACTCAAGTGTTGACCCATTCCTCCTTATTGCTATCAAGTATAGTTTATATACTTGTTCCTTTGATAGTATATCCCTATTTACATACTTGAGTGCATTTTCATCCTTTTTTACTGCCTCTATACATATTTCTGGAGTTTGTTCTTTTACAAATTTCAAAGCACTTCCTTCTTGCCTTACTGCTATTAAACATATCTCATTAATCTGTTCGTCTGAAAGTTTATCCTTTAACTTACTCCATTTTATATATATTAATGCACTTCCATATTTTTTTACAGCTTCAATCCATAAGTTATATATCTGTTCTTTAGCTAAATTAAGTTCGTCCCAATTTACATATTGTATAGACCAGCTATACTTCTTAACTGATTCAATACAAATTTCATAGCTTTGATTATTTATATATTGAAGTGCATCTCCATCTTGTCTTACTGCTATTAAAAAGATATTCTCTATTTGCATTTCTGTTAAGCCATCTAATATTACATACTCTAAAGCTTTACCATTTTCTTTTACTGCTTTAGTATATATGTTATATAATTGTCTGTTACTAAGTTTATCTATTAGTTGTTTTAAGTCTATAAATTCAAGATTTAAACCTTGATACTTTACCCCTTCTATACATAGTTTTTCTAACTCTTCACTTGTCATTCGGTTTTTTATTCGTTTCCATTTTATATACTTTAAAGATTCTCCATTTATTTTTATTGCTTCCATGCAAATATTAAAATTTTGATCAACGAAAATTAAATTCCTACAGTCTTCCCTTATTTTTAATAAATTATGTTTTTCTAATTTCATAAGAAATCCCCTTTTTTTATTTATGTAATTATATTGAATTGGCAAATTATTTATAATAAATGTATTTATGAGACTCATATTTCTTAGTTTTTCACATTTACCTTTTACTAAAAAATTCAATTTTCTATAAAAATTTATAATTTTTTGATTATAAACAATATATCAAACAATTTATAAGATAAAATTAAATAATTACTGATATAATTTATTTCCAATAAAAAATAATTTTTTTAGCTTTAGCTATATTACTATTTATATCTTCAATCAATTTTTTTATATTATTGAGTCCTTCTCCACCTTTAACAACTTTACATTGTTCATAATAATCTTCGACAAAACTCTTTTTAATACTATAAAAACTTGAAAGTTCTATTTCAACCAAATCCTCTTGATTATAAAAATCAACAAAATTTTGGAAAAAGTCAAATTCTGATTGATCCATACAATTTGATTTTAAAAATACATCCCCTTCTATTTTATTTATAACTACATATATGTTATAGGAAAACATAAAAATTACCTCCTTTAATTTTTAAAAAGATATATGGGCCCTTTTATATCTCCTTTATTTATTATTAATAATGATACTATTTTGTTAAGATTTTTAAAATAAAGAATTGAAAATTTAAATATTTAAAATATTAATTCTCTATGATATTATGAAAATGGAAAGAGGTGAATTTCTATCTTAAAAAAGATTAATTATCCATTTATAAAGGTTTTTATTGATAGTAAAAACAATGTACATTATGTAAGACATTTTGATAGTAAAAACAGTTGTCCTAAACATTTAGACTGTGTAGGTACAGATTTTATAGACTTTATATTACTTGATTTATCTAAATATAAAGAACAGTTAAAATTATATTATGATTATGATAAACAAAAAACTAATTTTTACAATCTACCTGAGGATCATTATGGTATATATATGGTTATCTATAAAATAGCCAATATTATTAGTGAGCATGAAATAGCACATTTTTATTTAATAGGTAAATTAAACAAGGTTTTTAACAGTAAAACTACCCTATTAGAACAAATAGATTTAGCTTTTAATGTTTTAAATGAGTTAGTTATACTTCATGATATTTTCCAGGATGGAGCTAATATATGTTTTGACATAGATTTTTCTACAGCATTTAGTAAAGTTGAAAGATTCGCTGTTTTTTTAGGAAAATATCCAAGCTATGCAAATTTCTCTTTAAACACTAAATTTGCTATAACTGTTACAGAAAATGGGAGAATGGATTTTGATTCTGTTATGAGTATAAACAACAAAAGTATTAATAATAATCGAGAATTAGTTTCTATTATAGGAGAACAATCTACTGGTAGAGTTAGCTTAATTAATTATATTATTTTAGAAGAATTAGAGGAATTTCTATTCTATGAATTTTCTGAGATGGCCAAACTTGGATTAGTGGTTAAAAAATGTAATCTTTGTGGAAAATATTTTATATTAAAGAATAAGCACAATACCTTATTTTGTAATAGGATATATAAAGATAACTTTACCTGTAAACAAATTGGTAATAAAGAATCATATAATAATAAAGTCTTAAAAGATTCTATACTTAAAAAATATGAAAAGATTTATAAAGCTAATTATGCTAAAATGCAACGAGATGAAGCAAAAGAGATGCATGGATTAAACAATGGAATAGCAAGAGATAAGTTTAAAAATTGGTCAAAAAAAGCACAACATTTGAGAAAGGAATACTTAGCTAAAAAGATTTCAGGTGATGAACTAATATTACATATAACAAATAAATAGAGAGTGATTTTTATCACTCTCTATTTATCTGTTTTATGAAACTAATTTAGTAAACATTTCTATTAATTCATTTTTTGATACTCCAAATTCATCCCATTTTATATGGTTGAAAGATCTTATATCTTGCTTTAAGGCTTCTAAGCATATTGTGTAGTTCTGTTTTTCTACATACTTAAGTGCATTACCAACTTTTTTGACCGCTATTAAACACATTTCTTCTGTCTGTGCTTCTACAAACTGAAGTGCATAAGGACTTCTCTTAACTGCTTCTAAACATATTTCTTCTGTCTGATCTTCTACAAATCTTAAAGCCCAACCAGTTTCTTTTACTGCTTCTAAACATATTTTTTCTGTCTGTTCCTTTACATACTGTAAAGCCATTCCGTCATCTCTTACTGCTTTTATACATAACTCCTCAGTTTGTCTTACTGCTGTATATAAACTATCTTTAATTTGAATCATAAATATTCCTCATTTCTATTTAGTATTTATCTATACTCTTTAAAGCTTTCACATACCATAAATTTTCTATATCACTATTACTTATCTCTTTTAAATCTTCTTCTCTTTCAATAACTCCCCAAAAACTTTCATTCCCATAAATTATTTCATTTAATTCAAACACAAACATAGCAGGGTTTGTTCCAGAACTTATATCTAATTCTTTTGTCTTAGGAGCATAACTTATTAATAAGGAATTTGATAACTCTCCAAGATAAAGACCTAAGTATGTTTTATTCTCATATTCTTTTTTACATGGTCTTACCTTAACAAATTTTCCTATTTCAGATTTCCTATAGCTACCTTTGTTTATATATTTATCATTTATTTTTGATACTTGAATTGGATATTCTATATTGCCACTTCTATAGTTTTCACACATAAAATTTTCTTTAAATTCATTAGCTCCTGCTATTCCATCCATCTCATTTATTTTTATATATAATTTATTACTTTCTAAAATTTCACAGTTTCTAAGAAATTGTTTAGAACAACTAAAACAATTTTTATCCATATAGTTACACCTCTTTTATTTTATATAATAAAATAGTATCATGTTTGTTGTTTATATTCAATAAAATTATCACTATTTTTTATTAGTATTAAATTCTTCCCACATTAATCCTATCATCTACCCAATTTCCTTCTAATTTATCTATATCTAAATCCCATATTCCCTCTTTTATTATTTTAGAGAATGAAAACTCAGGGAAAAATAAGTCATCTATAATTAAATCTGGCTTTGGCATACAGAAGGTGATATAATCTACCAAATTTGCTTTATTAATTATTTCTTTCGTATAATTTAAACCACCCTTTGACCAAATTATTATATTAGCTTTTTTAGATAACTTTATTATGGACTCTAATGCTTTTGGGAAAAATGAATCCCCCATATTTGGAGTTATGGTATCATCCACATCTATATATATAGTTGCTAAGTCATCTTTATATTCTTTCATTTAATTCACCTCTTTCTCCTCTAACAAGAACTTTGGAATTAAAATACCATTATTTTCTTTAGCCCAAAACTTTATGTCTTGAGTTGGAATTGAGCTATCTCCTATTTTATAATTCCAAATAAAAGGATTTGTATCTTTTAGATATTTAACCAAATCCCAAGTGTTTATGTTCTTAGTAATATTAAGTATATCTTCAATGACCTCTTTTTCTTTCTTAGTAAATAAGTTACAATCTGCAGGGCAAACATCTTTTATTATATGAGATTCAAATGTCTTGCTAATTTCAAACCAAACCTTTGGCATAGCTGGCCCATAATCCCAAGCTTCAAACCTTTCATCTAAATTTAAAAAGATGCTCTCGTTATATAAATATAAATATTTTGCTTGAATTAAATACAATAACTTATTTAATCTCAAATTATCTATTGCTTTATTCAATTTATTTTCACAGTACCATAGTACATAGGTTGCTACATCTTGAGCACTATATCTGGACTCTATAAAAATACTTGTATTTACCATAAAAATCCCTCTATTCTTTACTTAAATTTAACTTTTTATCTAATAATTCCTTAGATATCAATACCCCATTTCTTTTTTCTATATAATATTCTATATCAAATGAAGATATTGTTTGTCTATCCATAAAATGCTCTGGCTCCTCTAACCTTAGATATTCTATTATATCTTTAGTACTTATATCTTTAGTAAGTTCAATTACCTCCTCAATAGTGTCTTTCTCTTTACCTTTTACTAAATCATTGTTTTTAGGTATGATACCTGTAATTGGCTTTGAATTAAATTCATAAAAAGTAAACCAAACTTCTGGCATTGCAGGTCCATAATCCCAAGCTTCAAACCACTCAAATTTATCACTAAAGATACTATCTTTATATAAATAAAGATATCTCTCTTGAATTAAATACAATAATTTTTGTAATCTCAAATTTGTGGATGGATTTTTTAATTTATTTTCACAATACCATAAGATATAATTTGCAATATCTATAGCATCATAATCATTAAACTCTATACAACCCATAAAACTTCACCTCTTTTATCTTAGATTTCAACCTCTTTATTTTCTATCTTTTTCAACTTAGACTTATATTCTTCATCTGTAATTTTCTCTTTACTTTGACAAGAATTATAATAACTAATCCATATAAAGTCTTTTGTACATATTAGAATTGGCTTATATGGATAATGTTCACTATTATCTATATACTTAGAATATTTACATTTTTTCTGTTCACATACAACCATTTTTACTCCTCCTTCTATAATTTTTCATTTATTTTTCCTTAGATATCCAATACAAAATCTCCCATACAGGAATCGTTTTTTCTTTGAGAGTACAATATGCTTTCCAGGTCTCTTCTCTCTGGGTTTCTTTTATTAAATCTTCAATATCCCTGTATGCCAATGACTCCACCATATCATTTATAAATTTACTATCATCCTCTGTAGATATCTCAAAATATCTACATGGGCGAATTCCTGTTATATCTTCTACTCCATAATTATTATAGGAATAATAAACATCTGGAAATACAATTCCATAGGACCAGGCCTCCATGTCATTCTCAAATAATAGTTTATTAAATTTACAAATATACTCCTTTTGCAAAAAATATAAGATTCTTTGTAATTTAGAATTATTTATTGGTTTGTTTAATTTATTTTCACAGTACCATAAAATATATTCAGCCACATCCATTGCATCATAATTAGGACAAAATCCAGTAAGATTAATAAATTCCATAAAATTTCCTCCTCTTTTATAATTATTAAATATAAAACCTATGTTTTGTTTAATCTATTATATAAATGAACATAATAAATAATTCACATGTATAACTACATGTGAATTAAAAAGCTTCTGATTCTAATATTTCTTGTATATTAAGTATTAAATCTTTTGTAGCATTAACTTCATTGGCAGATACATTTCTGTTGTTTAAATCTAACCAATCTAAATATCTTTTGTCTATATTATTATTAATGGAGATGTAATCTGAAAAATTGTCTTTCAAAGAAATCAAATCTTTTTCAAAATTCTCAATATCTATATCTTTATATTTAATTAATTTATTAATAGGAACCGTATCTTCTTTCTTTAATAGAGTCCCAACTTCTTGTATCAACTGAAAATCTTTTAATTTTTCTAATAGGCAAGTTAAATACATTCCAAATTTTATGATATCTTTCTCTTTCTCTACAAACCATTTTTCTTGATATTGTTTTTTACAAATCTTCATTTCTTCATTTAACTTATCTATTAATGGTTTTTTCTTTATAAACATTAGCTCATCAGAGCTATCTCTAATTTCAATCATTAGTTTATTTTTGTTCAATTCTATTTTCTTAATATGATTTTTAAACTCTTCTAAGCTTTTTAAAAACATTGGTATCTCTTCCAAGTATTCTATTTGCAATTCTCTACCATCTTGAAAATATATTTTTTTAAAATCCTGAATTTCTATTTCTTCTATTTTATCAGTTCTCCCAATGTATTTTTCGCCTCTTATTTTAAGAAAATTTATTTTATTTTGATCCATGTTTAATACTAAAAAATTTTTTGGATAATTATAATATAAACTTTCTAAAGGCAATCTGTCCTTAATCTTATAATTTTTATTTGATCCATTATCTATCTCAAGACCACTACTTTTTGTATAAGATACTTTATTAAATAATCCTATTTTTATTTCTTCTAAATAATCAAATATATATATCACCTCAACTTATAATCATTACATTAATTATAAAATTTATATTTTATATAGTCAATAAAAATTATAATCTTTCTAATAATTGTGTATATATATTATATATTTTAGTTTTATTTTAATATTTCAAAATAAATTTTAGGAGGTTTTATTATGAATTTTAACAAGGATAATTTAGAAAAAAAATTTTTAAGACATCAAATAATAAGAATTGATGGAAGTAATGTATTTTTTGAAGTTTTATCTAATGCTTTTCCAATAGGAAAAGTACAAATAAATTTTAGGAAATATGATAAAAATGCAAATAAAGGTGAGAAATTTACTCAACAGGTAGATATATTTATAAACATAGAAAATGCCTTAGTATTGTGCCAAGATATATTATCTGGAAAAATGGAAAAATTAGCTGTTCTTTCTGAAAAGGAAGCTAAACAAAAAGATAGTAAGTATCCTCAGCCTATTTGGAAAAATTTAGGTGGTACATCTGTAAAAAAATTGAAAGAACAAAATAAAGAGAGAAAAGATGGCTATGCTCTATCAAGGATGTTAAAATTATCTCCTGGCAAAATTGGATTTTTATTTACAGCAGAAGAAGGTAAAGGAGAAGAAACAGATACAGGACTAATAACTCCAAGATATAATCAAAATCCTGATAGTAGAATTTTGGTCCCTTTAAATTCAGAACAATTAAAGACATTAGCTCTAATGATTAAGATACACATAGAATCTTATCTAACAATAAAATACAATCCATATTTTTCAAATTCGTATTGGGAAAATAAACAATAAAAGAGCCTATGGCTCTTTTATTTCTATATTATCTATTATTAATTGAATAATTGTAAAAATATTTATATTTATTATGTTAAATAGATCTATAGATAAATTATTTGTAACTATTATAGCAAATATCATTTTTAGCACAAACCCAAAAAATCCAGTTACTATTAACCACTTAATACATTTCCTTATTTCACAAAAATTTTTATTTGCGAAAGAGATAAAAAATAATAAAATAAAAAACAGGGTTGGTATGAGGCATATAGCACTATTTACAACAAATAATAAACATATAGTTAATACTATAGAAGTTTTTAATAATAAGTTTTTATAGTCTCCTAATAGATCATAATTTTTAATTTTATACTCTATAAAATCATTGATTGATTGAGACAGATTCCCTATTACAACATTTGTGACTTCATCATTGTTTTCTTTAAATTTTAATCTCCTGCCAATATAAATAGTTAAAAATGTACAGATAACACTATAAATAAAAAGTTCCCATTTAGCTACAATAAAGGATGCTATTATGGAGATAATTAGTATCCCACAGCATAACAATAACTTAGAATCTATTTGAGTAAAAGGTATAAGCTCTTCCTCTAACATTTCTTCTTGATCTTTTATATATTTTTCTTTTTTAATTTTTCTATCTCTATTTCTAATTATATTCATATTTATGCTCCTTTCTTTATATATATATTGTATTAAAATATATTTTTATTCGTTTTTATTGACTATATAAAATATAAATTTTATAATTAATATAATATACTAATTATAAAGGAGAGAATAATGAAACTGAAAGCTAAAAAAATAATAAAAACATTATTTATTTTATTATTTATAGTAATAATGTTTGTTGTTAGCTTCTTTACCTCCTATACATTATCCAATAATAAGATCGAGACAAAAAAGGTAAAAGAAGATACGATAAGTATAAATAAAAAAGAAAATAAATTCAAAAAAATAGAAGGCATTACAAATATACTTCTTTTGGGCACAGATGAAAGGAGCTCTAATGTTACTACACGAACTGACACAATGATAATTTTAACTATAGATACAATAAACAATAAGATAAAATTGACTTCTCTTTTTAGAGATGCTTTAGTTAATATCCCTGGCCATAATAAAAGCAAACTTAACCATGCATATGCATATGGAGGGGTTGATCTTTTAGAAAAAACTATTGAAGAAAATTATAATTTAAGTATAGATAAATATGCATTAGTTAATTTTAATGATTTTGTTAAAATTATAGATGTTCTTGGTGGAGTAGATGTTGAAATAAAAAAATCTGAACTTAAAGATTTTAACAAGCATCTAAAAGATATACCTAATAATTCAGAAGAAATAAAATCTCCAGGTTTAAAAACTTTAACTGGTGCCCAAGCATTATCCTATACAAGAATAAGATATAATTCTGGTGGAGAGCAAGGTAGAACAGAAAGACAAAGAAAGGTTATTAGTTCCATGGCAGAAAAAATGAAACATGTTAGTGTGTTTAAATATCCATCTATATTAAATACCATTATAAAATACATTGATACTAACTTAAACTTTAAAGATATATTAGATATATTATATACAGCTAATAAAATAGATTTTAATACAATTGAAACTCTATGTATCCCATTTGAAGAACTCTCCATATGTGGTAAATATAAGGATTATGGTTGGGTTTTTAGAACTGATTTAGATTTAACAGCAAAACTACTAAATGATTATATATTTAAAGATATTCCTGTTAATTTAAATAACATCAGCAAAAATAATCTTACAATTATTGAATAAAATTCAATTAAATATATCTAAAATTTCTCGTATAATAAACTTAAATATGCTACAATGAAGTTATATTTGGAAAATTATGGAGAGTGATTAAGATAGATAAAAATGACAATGAGAAAAAACAATTAAAAGATTCACTTATAGGATTTTTAATTAAATCGTTTATTTTAAATGTTTCTTTTATTTATATGAATAACCACATGGAAGCAAGTATAATGACTTTTTCGCTTCCTTCTGGAAAAACTCTTTTTTCTGTTGATGGTTTCCCTATATTAAAGTTCTTACTTTTTTCATCATTGTTGATTGAATTTTTTATACTTATAATTGATATGATGAATTATTATATTAAAAATTTATAGATATAAATTAATAATACCAAGTGGATATCCACTTGGTATTATTATGTTTATTTTTTCTTCCTATTAAAGAATAATCCTCCTATGGCCAATAATCCTAAAGCTACAGAACTTAATATTCCTTTATCCCCTGTAGAGGGGCTTTTACCATTTGAATCTAAGCTATCAGTATTTGTTTTTTCTTCATTGTTGTAATTATTGTCATCATTGTTATAATTATTGTTATCATCATCATCATTAGGATTTTTATTATCTGGTTCTTTTCCACTATAATCGTCATTGACCACTATTGTTCCATCTGGTCTGATTATAGCTCCATTAATAAATTTATCTGAGCTACCATCTGGTTTAATAACAATTACATTTGGAGGTATTATGATGTTTCCTTCTTCATCTATAGATGGAGTTTCTCCATCTGGCTTTATTACTGTCCCATCTGGTGTTACTATTGAACCATCTGGTTTTATTACATTTCCGTTTTTATCTATATAAATGTCATTTTGTCCATCTCCATCTTGATTATCATCTATGTCAGGTAAATTACTTGAGTTATCTTCATCTTCATCTTGATTAGGCTGATTAGGCTTAGAAGGTATATGGTCTCCTTCTTCCTCTTCGTTGTCGTTTTCGCCCCAATCTGGATTTGGATCTGGTTTTTCTCCAGCCCCATTATCCCAGCCACCTTCATAGACATAAACACCTCTACCACAATAAGAAGTATTTCCATTACTATCTGTTACTTTGTATGTTAAATAATAAATCCCTGGTTTTAAAGTATTAACATATCCACTAACTTTTAATTTATTAGTAATATACCCATCTTCTTCATCATATGCTCTTACATCGCTATAAGGATTAAATTCTGTTCCTACAGCTATATATGCAGGATATGCATATATTTGAGGGAATGCTCCATTGCCTTCAGTATTTGAAGGGTCATTTGAGTCAGAATCCTCCTCTATTTCATAGTCTACAACATGGACAACTCTATTCCATCTAACTCTATTATCTCTTGAATCTCTTACATAATAGCTTACAATATAATCCCCTACTTTACTTGTGTCTAAGTTGGTCGTATATGTTACCTTAGAAGTTAAATCCCCATCTTCTATATCTGTTACTTTAATTCCATCCATAACATTATATTTAGAACCTACTTTTATATAAACTTCTTCATTTAGCATATTTACAACTGGAGCATTATCAATCTTGTCAGGTTTTTTATCTGGTATATTCTCATTAAAATCTGCCACTCTTATAATAGCAGTTTCTTCTGTTAATTGTCCTTTAAAATCCATAACACTATATGTAATAGTATATTCTCCTACTCTATTTACATTTACAAATCCATTAACCTTTATATAGTTAGTTAAATCTTCGCCTTTAAAATCATGAGCTTTTATTCCTTGTAATACATCGAATTTACTATCCACCATGATTACACTATCTTTTACTCCTTCTATTACTGGAGGTCCAATAGGGCTCTCTTCATTTCCAAATTCTCCTAATTCGTAGTGAACAAGTTGGCCAGCATTTCCAAAAGTATCATAGGGAATAAAATGAATGTACTTATAGTCTTCAGGATTAAATTCTATTTCATTTGAAGAAACAGATGTTTTTACTATTCCTGTCTCTAAATTATCTTCTCTTTTGTTGCTTAGTTTCCATCTATAGTATTCTATTTCTCCACTAAATTCAACACCTACATCCCAGTCTCTGCCCTCTTCATCTGTCATATCTCTTACTATTGTATTATCTTTTTTCAATCTTGTTCTAACTTGATAGGTCTGAGATACACCTCTATCTCTTGCATTTATATTTAATTTCATGTGATCATCTATGTTACTTTCTTTTCTTAGAGATACATCACTATTTATATTATTTTCTTCTATGCCGTCTATACTTTCAATATCTTTTTCTTCTACAGGGTTATAATCCTGTTCCTCAGATACGCTATTTTCTTCTTCAGCTTCTTGGTTTTCAGTTATACTGTCTTCTTCCTCTGTAGGTTGTTGTTCTTCTTTATCTTCAGTTACTCCATTTACTTCTGGACCATAGATATCTTTTGTATTATTATCTACAAAAGATAAATCTTCAGTATATCCTATAGTAGAATAATTATCTAAAACACTATTCCACTTTCTTACTTCATAGAAAACATCTTCTCCTAAAACATTTTTATCCCAAGATACAACTACATTGTTATCTTCTTTATTAGCAGTTACTTCTATTTCCATATCTCCATGTACAAGAATATTTCTTTTTACCTCTCTTATATTCCCTGATCTATCTTCTACTTTATAAGTTAATTTGTATTTCCCATTTTTACTTGTATTAACTGAACCTATTACTTGTATTTTGTTTGTTATATCTCCATCTTCCACATCATAAGCAGTTACTCCAGCAAGAGGATTAAAAGATTCTCCCTCTTTTACTCTTTTTGATGTTAATCCTTTAATAACAGGGGCATAATTAGTATCATATTTACCAGTTATTAAATGATGTATTGTCTTACTCACATTTCCATTCTTGTCTATTGCTTTAATATGCAAGAATTTAGATTTATTATTTTTTATATCTATATCTTCTGCATTCTTTATATTAACAGAATTCTTAACTTCTGTATTTTCTTTTTCATCTATTATATAGCTAAATCCAGCTAATCCTGCTGTAACTTTACCATTTCTAATTTCACTGGAATTTATTACATTATTATCTTTATCCAAAGCTTCTACAAAGTATCTATATGTAGTTCCTAAGTCCTTAGACATAACTTTAAGCTTAATCTTATCTGTATTATCTATTTCCTTATTCAATTTTCTTAATATTTCTTTACTTAAAGAAACAACTTTTCTTGTTTTAATAGAATCTTCATTTATTTCTCCTAAATATGTTATAACAGGAGAACTTATATCTGTAGCAGTATTATCTATAAACTGTGTATCATTAAATGTTCCTTTTTCTTCAAAAGAAAACCCATTTTCATTTGTTCTATAAAGAACATATTTAACAGCATTATTAACCTTAGTCCAATTAACTTCTAAATTATTACTTCCTTCTTCTATATTAACTTCCATATCTCCAGTTACATGGACCTGTACAATCTCTTCCACTTGAATACCTTTTGAATCTTCAACTGTGTATTTTATTTTATATACACCCTTTTTATTGTTATTAACTTCACCTTCAACTTTAATTTTATTAGTTAAATCACCATCCTCAAAATCATATGCAGATACTCCTTGTAATTTGTCAAACTCTTCTCCTATGCTAATAACTCTGTTTTTCCCAGGTAAAGTTATTCTTGGCTTATTGTTGTAAGTATCATCGGATAATTTTATGTGCTTAGTTTCTGTTTTATTGCCATTGTTGTCTATTGCATATATATGGAGATAAGTATTATCTGTTACATTTTTAAACTCAAATTTACCATCTGTATTGTTTACTTCTCCACTAATTTCTGTATTTGGACTCTCATCTACTAAATATCTGTATCCTTTAAAACCAGATGTAATTTTTGTCTTTACAGTATTAGAATATGCAGTTTGGTAATTATCTTCATCGTAGCTTTCCACGTTATATTCATATTCTGATCCTAAATCTTCAGAATGAAATTCCATTTTAGCTGTTCTTTCTTTATTTAATATTAAAGAATATTCCATCTTAGGAGAAACTTTATCTTCAGCTAAACTATCACTAAACAAGCTCTCTTTTAAATTATCTTTTATTATTTCAAAAGAATTTTCTTCTTTTCTTAGAATTTTATAATATTCTGCATCTTTATACTTATTCCAATTTAAAACAATATTATCTTTTTTATCTAAATTTAAAACAATATCTTGATTCGCTATAATATTATCCACCTTTACACTATCTTCATACTTACATACTTCATAAGAAGAACCATTATTATTGTCTACATTTTCATATTCCACGACAAATCCTTCTATATCAGTCCAATATGGATCGGGGGCGTTATTTGTATCATTCCATAACCCATTTGAATTTTTAATAGACACCATATAATCTTCTGTTCCTCCGAAGTTGTTTGGTTCTCCAGCACACCAGTTCGTAAATTTAACAAACTCTCCTGTTACCCATTTCCATTGTCCTTCTTTTTCTTCGTCTGTCGCTCCAAGCCAAACCGTTTTTGTTGTTAAAGAATTAAATAAGTTAAGTTCATGCTTTGATTTAATTGTTGCTAAGTGACCTTTTAAACCTTTGTACTCCATTTTTTCAGCTTTTAATTTTGCATTTTTCCAACTAATTCTTCTATCTGCTACAAACTGATAATAATTTCCATTTACAGGATTATATATTATATCATCTACGCTATTATTTTGTAATCTTACATTAAATATAAAACTTGTGCTGTTGTCATGTTCAATTTGTATGGATTTTATTAATTCTTCAGCCTCTTCACGTGAATAATTTCCTGTTAATATTATTTGTTGTCCCTTAGTCGTTTTTTGTACACCTTTATCTTTATATTTTATTAATATACTGTCATTATAACCTTCGCTTATATATAATTTTATCCCACTTATTAGTTCATTGCTATTATTTACAACAGTAGCATTAGGAAAAGAAACAACAAATCTTTTTTTGTTAGGTTCTCCTAAATTAATACTCAAATAATCCAAATTTTCTTTTACTGTTATTTCTTTTATTGCTTTGCTTTCCTGTTGTTTACTATCTTTAACGCTATACTCAATACTCCATTTTCCAAGTACATTTGTATCAAATTGATCAACAATTTTATTAGAAGGATCCTTTATTGTAATACTAATATCTTTAGTCAGATCTCCATCATAATCATCAGTGGCTGTGATATTTTCCATTAAGTTATAATCTTTACCTCTGCTTATACTTATGTTTCCTCCAACATCTAATACTGGAGGCAAATCTTCAAAGATACCACTAATTGGAAGTGTAACTACTTCGCTCTTATTTCCAACCTTATCTAATGAGATTATATGAACATATAATTTACTTGCTAATTCGTTTGCAGGTATAAATCCATCTGTACTATTTATAACATCTCCCAAACTTACTGATGGGGTAGGATTATTACTAACTTCATATGAGTACCCCTTAAATCCTGATTTTATTTCAACCTTTTTCTTATTTGAAATATTAGTCACATCCCCATATTTTGAAACTCCTTCTACATAATATTCGTATGTAGATCCTCTATCCTCTGAATTAAATTGAATCCCTTGTTTTATACCTGTGTCATATAATTGGTACTTTGGAACTGTAGGAGAATTAATGTCTTTTCCATTTACATCTTCAAGATAACTTTCATCTATTTTTTGTGCTAAATAAAAAACAGTATTTGCCAACATATTTTTTTCATCGTTTGTTATACTTTTTCCAGAATGCCCTGTCTGAATCTGTGCTGTATTCCCATGTATACTTAAATAAGCGTTTTGAGATACATTTTTCCCGTTTATCTCTCCTGTAAATCCATTATAATCTTTATTACAATTATAAGGATATACATGTTTTTTAGGATTATGGAATTTTATTATAACATCTTCTTCAAAAGGGAAAGCACTATAATTACTGTGGGAATTTGGTATCTCTAATACATCACCTACTTTTCCTAATTGATTTGGATAATTCAGTGCTTCATGAGATTTATCAATCTCTACTTCATTACTGCAAACCTCAGATGTATTCTTGTATTTATTCATGTAATATTCTTCACTATATTTAGGGAAATTACCTATATTTTCTCCAATATAATGGTGCCCCAGAAGAATTCCAACATTATTTCTTTTAGCCTCATTTATAGCAATCACCGATTTTTCTGGAAGTGCTATAGATGAATTTATATTAGCAAATCCACACGCAATTACATCATATTTATAGTTCCCACTTTCATTTTTTAAATAATAATCTGGGTTATTATTAAAATCAGCATTACTTACAACATCTATATCAATTAAGCCTTGACCAGACTCATTTACCCAATTTTTGAACGTATTTTTAACAGAAACAGTAGGATATATATTTAAAACTTTTACTTTTTCTCCTTTTGCAAAATTGTTTGAAGACATTGTCTGAAAATCGTTTTGTCCTTCTTTTTTCTGCCATATTTTATAGTAATCTATATCTTTTATGTTATTCCAATCAAGTATTACTTTGTTGTTATCTTTATCTACTAAAGCATTAAGCACTATGTCTTGTTTTGCTTTAAGTGGTTCTATCGTTGCAGTATCTTCATACTTAAATTTATCTAAAGTATTAGGATAAGGCAGTTTTTCATCTAAGCCAAATTCTACAATATATCCATCTATTTTCCCCCCACTTGCTATATTAAAATCATCATCCCATAATCTCTGATTATCATTGTAGGAAATAATGTAGTGTTGTTGATTTAAATAATTGTCTGGTCTACCAGGATACCAGTTTGTATATTCAAAAGGTTCTCCTGTAACCCATTTCCAGTTGCCTTCTGCTTCTTCATCAGTTCCACCAAGCCAAACGCAATTAGAAGTTAAATTATGTACTACTTCTTGTTCATTAGCAGAAGTTATTGTTGCTAAATATCCTCGAACTCCTAAAAATTCCTGTTTTTCTGCATCTACTTTTGCTTCTTTCCAAGTTATTCCTGATGCAGAAATAAATTTATAGTAATGATTATTTTCATAGTTGTACACCATATCGTCAACTTCATTTTTACCCAGTCTTACAGTAAATTTAAACTCTTCATTATTTTTATGTTCAATTTTTATAGATTTAATTAATTCTTCTGCCTCATTTATGCTAAATTCATTATTTATCTCTATCACTTGATCTGTTGATACCTTTTCAACTCCATTTAATATATAATGTACTTTAAAAGTATCCTTATTGAAATTTTGAGGGAAATACATTTTTAATCCATCTATTTTTTGTTTTTCATCAGTAGAACTTATTTTTACATTAGGAAATTTCACATACTTACTTGTAACAAGCTCTTTTCCTAAATCTATACTAACATTAAAATCTTTAACTACTCTTAATGTTCTTAAATAGCTTGTAGTATTATCCCCACTATCTTTTACACTATATTTAATTGTCCATTTTCCAAGTATATTTGTATCTAATTCAGAAACACTCTCTCCATTTGGATTCATTATCTCAACAGTTATTTTATCTGTTAAATCTCCATCTATAACATCAGTTGCAGTTACTCCCTTCATAATATCAAACTTGTTATTTTGTAAAATATCTATATTAGCACCTACTTTTAATTCAGGTGATTCATCTTTAAATATTTCTAATTTAAAATCTTTACTTATATTACTATATCGAAGATACAGATTTCTCATATCTAAAGTAGATGAGCTAACAAATTTAATCTCATCATAGTAACCAGGGGCTAAATTGATCATTTCAGCTTCGTTTGAAGAATGTTTTCCTATATCTGTCCAAGTTCCATTCTTTAATCCTTTTACTATGATAATACTATTTCCATTTAAAAAGTAGGCTCCATTTATATAAAGTTCTTTTGTATTCTTTAAAATTAACTGGTTATCTGATCCAGATATAAAATATCCATTACTTCCACTAAACACATTCTCTGCTGTATACTTATCAGCCAAGGAATTCCCTTGTGCTAATACTCCTTCTGGAACATCTTCTGTAAAAGAAAAAGTATCTGGTAATAATGTTATTCTTACATTATTCTCGACCTTATTATCATTATAAATTTTTAAACTTCTAATTATTTCATTTAATTCAGACTCATTACTTACAGTAATTCCACTATCTCCTTCTTTTTCATTATATTTACCATTTTGTATATAAGATATTTTATTTTTATTACTGCTGTTTTTAAAATTAATTAAAAGTTTTACATTATCCCCTTTAGCTGATGCTTCTGTAAAAGAAATACTACCATCATTGTTAATACTTTTTTTCCCTAAATTAAGACTATATTCCGAACGATTGTAATTTATTTTTTCTCTATCACTTTCTTTATTAAATTCTAATTCAGATATAGTACAAGAATCTACCCCAGAATGAGCTTGTTCGATTCGAATACCTTCATACTCTCCAGCTGTGACGTTTACTATTTTTTTACTTTCATCTTTTCCAAACGATGGAGTACCCTCACCTATTTTTGTCCAGCTACCATTTTTTAATCCTTTTATAACAAAATTTTTATTTGCTTTAATAAGTACACTTTCTATATACGTTTTATCTTCAAATAAAATGGTAAATACGCTATTATTTTTATTTATTGCACCATAAAAACTATCACTATTCCCGTCTATTGCTCTTTCAGCCTTATATAATCTTGAAGGTACACCTTCTATACTCTTGTAAAGTGGTAACCCTCCTAATATAATATCAAATCCTAATTTTTTATTATTTTTTGTATCTATTTTTAAAGTTCTTAAAACCTCATTCAATTCATTTTGTGTTTTAACAGGTATTTTTATGTTTTTACCAATTAAAGTTTTTTCTTCCGAATTTAAACTATAAGTAATTGTTACATTTTCATACACATTTCTATTAAAATCAAATCGTAAATAAGTTGGATTATCTATTGTTCCTTTTGCTTCTGGAAAAGTTAAAATCCCATTTGTATCTACATAATTTCCCATATCTAATGAAAAACTTTCACTACTTTTCTCTTTTCCTTCGTTTTGTGCTTTTTTATTTATGGAATTGTTTTCATTGTAAACTATTGCATCTCTCTTTATATTATCTGCAAACACATTATATGGCACATTTGTACTTAAAATTGAAGCAGAAAGAACTATTGAAATTAATTTCTTGTTATCCACAAAACACACTCCTTTTCTTTAAAAATATATACCATTATATGTATATATAGAGTTTTAATAACAATTTATATGTTTTATAGAAAATTTTTTTAGTAGTTCAAACTTTAATTATATTTTTTTATATTTTATATATGATTATAAAAAATATAAAAGGAGAAAAATATGAATCAACTTAAATTATCTAAAAAAATAGTAAATTATCTAATAAAAGCTAATATAAACTCCATTGAAAAGTTAAAAACGATGACATCTAATGATCTTTTAGCAATAAATGGTATTGGACCTAAAAGCTTAGAAGAAATAAAACAAGCCCTTAGTTTACTCCCTAAACCAAATAATGTTACAGAAGGGGTATTTACAAAGAAAAGGTATTTAAAATCTGAAGGAAGAAAAAGTTACAAAAAAAATAAATCTATTGTAAATAAATTAAACGGAAGAGTTGTCGCTTTAGACACTTGTGTAAATGGGATTAGAATAGATAAGAGATACTGCATAATTAAAAATAATTAAAATAAAAAAGCTCAGCATATGCTGAGCTTTTAAGTAGTTTATTGTTTTAAGACATTCTTTAATTTAAAAAAGGTATCTTTTCTAAGAGAACTTAATCTTATTTTAAGCTTCTCTATCTCATTATTTTTATTTTCTACCCTCTTGTATAAACGTCTTAAGCCTTTACTTTTTTCTCTAATAGATTTAATTCTATTTGGTGTTAATTCCTTGTTTTTAATATTATTTATTTCCTTTTCTATTAAAATAATTTTTCCTTTTCTAAATAATATATCCTCTTCTAACCCTATTATTTCATTTTTGTACTTTTCTCCAATACTACTAATTTCTTTATTACACTTTTCCATAACCATATTTAAATTAGCTCTTTTAAAATAAGTTTTATTATAGAGGTCCTTCCTTAATTCTTTGTACCTATCTTGAAACCAAATAGATTCGTAATTACCTCTATTTTTTTTATAACTTATTATATAATACTCTTCATCATGTGGATCAAATATAAAATATGCATTCTTTATATTTATATTATTTCCATCATTTGTTATAAAAATTAACTCCTCTTTATAATTAAAAACTTCACTCATAATAATCCTCCCATTATAAAAATTGTTCTAAGAAATCAAGATATATTTTCCTATGGACATTAACACCTTTCTCTAAATCAAAACCTCCATCTGTATTATAAATTCTATAAATAAATTCTTCTTTAGTAATATTATTTTGGCATCCTATAGTAAATAACCATCTCCCATCTATATAAATCGCTATTACTTTTCTACTTCTAATAGTTTCTTTTAAGATATTATATTTAAACATATCTCTGTTTTTTATTAGTTCAATACAAAAACCATCTATTTTTATAGCTTCTAAACAAATCTCATAAGTCTGGTTTTTTATATATATAATAAAGCTTGGATTATTTTTAATAGTCTCTATAGCTCTTTCCTTTATTGTTCTTTTTAATATATCTCTATCCTTTATTGCATACATTTTAGATAATTCTAAAAGTATTTCTTCTGTATATTTCTCAATAAAAATAATAACGTCTAAATTTTGCTTTATAGCAATAAGATATAATTTATTTTTTTTATATGGAGATAAATTATTATTTATATAAGCTATATTCCATGCTTCTTGTCCAACTGCTTCTAAGCACAAATTATAAACTTGCTTATCTGTAAGGTTTAACAAATCCCAGTTCATATATTTTAAAACTTCTCCAAAGCTTGTTATTGCCTCAAGGCAAATAAGATAGATTTGCTTCTCTGAAAGATTTTTTACTATTTGAGCCCAATGTATATTCTTAAATGCCCAACGGTTTCTCTTTACTGCCTCTATACATATCTCCATAATATCTTCTGTTTTTAAATTAAGCTTATTCCAATTTATATACTTTATACTATCTCCATTTTTCCTTACAGCAGTTAAACAGATTTGTTTAATCTCTTCTTCTAATAGCGTCATGCTATCCCATCTTACATATTCTAAAGCCCTCCCATTCTCTTTTAATGCTTCAATACATACCCTATAATCTTGGTTCTTTATACACTTTAAATATATGCCATTTTTCATTGCTATTTTTAAATCTATTTCATACTGGTTCATACACTCTCTCCTTCTAATAGATTATTTTTTATATAAACTTTTTAACTATTTAGTATAGTTTTATGTTAATATTTTTATAATCTAAAAGGATTGTTTTTATTAGATTGTTTTATGTTTTTAAATAAATAAATATATATTATTTTATTTTTTATTTATTTTCGCATTTTTTAAATGTTATAAATTATCACATAATATTTTTTATTGTATTTATTGTATTTATAAAACATTTTTCGATATATATGTACACAAAAAAAAGATTATATTATATAATCTTTTTTTGTGTACATATATATTAAAACATTATTAGATAGCTTGGTATTTATTAATTAACCAGCTAAATTCAGTTGTTCTTTTAGGTTTAGGGCCTAAAAAACCTAAAAAATTTGCCCTCAAGGATCCCGCAGTGATGATTCTATCATTCTTACTCTAACTTCTTGGAACCTATTTTATCTTTACTTTATTATGTTTTTCTAAAAAAACAAAACAAGAAGGTTTATAATAATTATTTTAATTATCTGTTTCACATAAAAAACAAATTTCTTGTGATATACATTCACTCATAAAGTATATTTTTAAAAAAATACTTTTATAAGATATCTCAATTTGTTCATCTTTTATAAAAGAGAATACTCTCTCTAATAGTTTTTTATAATTATTATCACTTAAGTCTTTTAAACTCTCTTTTGATAACTCTTTTTTTATATATATTTTCAATTTATTAAAAGACTTATAAAATTCATCCATATTAACATTAGATTCGCAACTATTTTTGTTTTTTAAAGTTGTTACCATATTGTAAAGCTTGTCTATCTTTTCTATGTTATATGTATCCATTTTATCATTCCTCCAGTTATGTGTTTAAAATAAGCTTATAATTACTTAACTATTAGTTATAATAACATATAAATTATATTATAGTATAAGCTTTTTTATTCATTCTTTATATAAAATTTTATCATTTTTGTTGTTTATAAGCAATAAAAATGATAAAATTTTTAATTTAATTTGAGAATAATATTATTTTAAGATAAGTTGGATAGTGCTTATAGACTTTTGGCACATTAATACTACTGTAGAGAATTGACTTTGTTTTTAATATGAGATATTTAATTTTTAAAAAAAGGAGTTTTCTTAAAATTGATTTTTCTGATAAAACTCCTTTTATCTACAAACATAGAATTTTATTCACTCTTAGATTTTTTTCTATTTTCAAAAAAACTTAATCCAAGTTGAAATATTATAAATCCAGTTGTTATACCTAATGCACTTACTGGTATTGATTTTATATTATCGAAATTTCTTAGAGCAGAAAAACATAACAATACCATAGATACAGTAGCCAAAAAAATAGCAACTTGTTTTAATGGTATTGAAATTTTTAATTCTAATTCTACATCTTTCATAATATCATTCCTTTCCAATAGTTAATATATTTTAATTATATCTAAACATAAGTTAAAGAATAGGACTATTCCTCCCGACCATAATAATTAAAACAGCCCTATCTCAGCCAATGAGTCATAGATATAATCAAATTCGTCTAAGTCATTAAAATAATTTTTAAGAACAAACAAAGGGATATAAAACTCAACAGCGTTATTATCCTTTATCTGTTTTATTACTTTATATTTTTCGCCACCAAAAACAACGTATTTTTTCTTCACATTATTATTAGATATATAATATATAACTAAATCATCTTTAACTTGTCTTAATGGACGTTTATAAGAAGGCATAGAAAAGATATCTTCTACTTTCAGTCCTCCACCTATACTTTTTTTAAGAACCTTTTTTTCTTTTAACGCTTCAAGTAAATTATTTTTCATTTTGTTTTACTCCAATTTAAACATCTTTAATTTAGATATTTTCTTATTTTAAGATTATATTATGCTAATTTCTACCTTATCTTTTTTTAAAGGTTCTGTAATTAATCCTAATTCTAATAATAGTTTTGAATAAGAGCCATATTTCTTAATTAAATAATTGATATGAACTCCACTATCTTTAAGACTTCGGATAGTTGGTTTTTTACCCAGAGCTTGTGCCATTTCTAAAATTATCCTCTTACTTTCTTCCAGCTCTGCATCTGTATATTTATTTTTTAAAGGCTCTGTAATTAATCCTAATTCTAATAATAACTTTGAATAAGATCCATATCTATTAATTAAATAATTTATGCGAACTCCATTGTCTTTAAGATCTTGAATAGTTGGAATTTTACCCAAAGATTGTGTCATTTCTAAAATTATTCTCTTACTTTCTTTTATTTCTGTATTTGTGTACTTGCTTCGTTTTGGCAATTTAAGTTTTGCTTTTATTTCTCCCCAATTACCAAATTTCCTAAAAAATGTTGCTGTTTTTATTCCATATTCCTTAAGCTCTCGTATAATTGGAGTTTTATCAAGTATCTGGTAAACTTCCATTATTTCTTTCATAGTTTTATCTCTAAATATTTTTTCTTTTTCCTCTTTAATAGTTTTAGCTTTCTCTACAATAGCTTTCAAGTTAAGGCTATCTATCATATTTTCATAACTTCCATAATAAGAAAATAAAATTTTAATTGGAATCTTATAAAAAACAAGACGAGTCATACTTGGCACTTTAATTTTATTTTTTGTTAATTTTATTATCTCATTATTAAATACTTCTATATCATATTCTTCTATTTTTAGTTTTTTATATGCTTCTTTAAGGCTTCCATAAGTCTTTTTCAATAGATTAACATCTACTCCTCTTTTTTTCAGAAGAAGCTCAGATGGTGCCCTTTTGTACTTATTTTCATTTTTAATGTCTAATATTTCTTTTTTTATATTTTTTATCTTATCTTCATCAAATTTAGAAACAATTGACTCTAAATTCAATTCTTTTTTTATTTTTTCCCAACTACCCATTACTCTCATTAATTTATTTATTTTTATTCCATTTTTCAATAGTTGTTTGTGTGTTGGAATACATTTCTTGTTATTTGTTAAATCTAATATTTTTTCTATTATTTCCTCTATCTCTTTTATATTCGATACTTTTTCCAAAAGTATCGCATTTTTATCCTTATTTTTTTCAAGTAAAGGATTTTCTATTACTACATCTGTTTTTAACTTACTCTTTACAGTACTCCATTTACCATACTTTTTTAGTAAAGGTTTTATATTTATATTATTTTCTTTAAGTTCTTCTCTGTTAGGTATTTTACCTAATCTATCTCTTAATTCTTCAACTTCTTTTAACACATCTTCTGCGTTATTTGTTTTATTTATAAAGCCAAGATTTTCTAAAACTTTATTCCAACTTCCATAAATTTGATGTAACTGTTTTACATCAGAATTATTTAAATCACTAAAACTTGGCACATAACCATTTTCATTTATAAAATTATTTATTATATTTTTTGTATATTCTACATATCCACTTGGTACAAACATAAAATTTTCCTCCTTTATAATAAACCGTTCACTAATTTTTTAAATTCGCTCTTAAAATTTATATTCATAGTTTTCAAAAAAATTACTATTACTTAAATTCCTATTTAGCGACTTATTCATTTAAATATATGCATTAATTAAATTTAAATTTACTAAGTATCCAAAGTTAATCAATATATACATTTTTATCTTATTTACTAATTATTATACCATAACAATGTCAAAAAAAATACTTGTAAAATTTTTAAATTTTACAAGTATCTTTTTTCTTTCTATTTTTTATATTAAATTAATTGTAATTTATTTATATCATTTTCTTTTAGAAATAATTCTATATTCTTATTATATACATATAACACTACTTTTTTCTTTTCTATTTTTGGCACTACAGTAACATCTTTTCTTTCAGGAAACATATTTTTATAAATTTCTGTAGTTTCTACTATTAAATTAATCTTAGCTAATTTCAAATTTTCTTTATTTAATTTGTTCATATGCATTAGAGCAATTCTATTTGCTAAATAAAATTCTAACTCTGGATCTTCGACACATTGTTTATTATCTTGTTTTACAATTATTCCTAATATCTTAATTGTCCTATAAATATCATTGAGAGGTATATTAAACATAACTGAAAGTTCAGTTATTTCATCAACATAAATTTCTCCTTTCTTCATTTTCTCACTCCAAAACACATTTAATCTATTTTTCTTACTACTATCTTCTTCATTTTTATCATCATTAGTCTTAGTCTCTATAGCTTGGACAACCACCTCAACAATATCTTTCATCATTTTTTCTAAAGAAGCACTTCCTTCACAAATTATTTTATGCATAATAATACCTTCCTTTTCATTTTATATTATATATAATACCTTTTTTATTGTTTATAGTCAACGTAATTTGTATTTTTTTATAATATTTTTTCTATTTTTCCATTTTTTAAATAAATTAACCTTTGATTATACGAACCTCTAAACTTATAATTAATAGATTTTTTATCTAAGTCAAACTTACCATCAACTAAAACATCAATTAACTTAATAACTTTAAAAGATATCACTTCTTCATAGTTATATCCAGTATATAACCATATATCAAAATTATATTCTTTTAATTTTTTTCTAATGTCTTTAATAATGTACTCTAATTCTTCTTTTTGTAAAAGGGGATCTCCTCCACTAAATGTTATACCTTTATAATAGCCATTACATTTTTTATATTTTTCTACTATGAAGTTAACAATCTCCTCATTTGAGTACATAACACCACTGTTTATATCCCAAGTTTCTGGATTATGGCAACCTCTACATCTATGCTGGCATCCTGCAAGAAATATAACTAATCTTAAGCCTGTCCCATCAACTATACTTTCAAATATACATTCTTCTTTATTCTTAGCTAAAACAATCATATTCTTACCCCCTTATATCATTATTTAATATATTAATACTAATTTTTTATATATTATAGATAATGAATATATTAATAATTCATATAAAAACAATAAAATAGCAATTGATTATTAAATGTAACAACCAATTGCTATTTTATCTATATATTAAATTTTTCAACTCCAAAATCACCTTTATTAGAAGCTATTTTAGGACCTGAAGCTCCTTGAGTTAAAATTCCCATTTTTAATTCTTCTAATCTACTTGCATTTCCTTTAAAATTTGACTTATTCTCTATTTCAATTCTTCTACATTCGTCTATCCCTTCCATAATTTTTTTATAAGAAGTCTCTAATGAATCTAAACTAATTTGACTATTACCTGCTAACTTTGATATTCCAGGAGCTTGTTTAGATAAATGTTCAGCATTTTGTATTAGAAAATCATTAGTCATATTTCTAACGCTTTCAATATCTTTATACATTTTTTCTTGTTTTTTCAATACTATCGCATTTATTAAACATTGTTTGAATATAGGTAAGGTAATTATAAAAGAAGATTTTATTGCTCTCATAAGGTCAAAATTACCTTTTTGCATTTGCTGGATCATCGGAATGTTCTGTAGAGATATATTTTCAGCTATTTTTAAATCATAGACCCTTTGCTCTAACATATCTCTATTATTTTTTAAAATATTAATCTTTTGTAAAGATATATTTTCTCCTGAGTTTAATGCTTTTTCTTCTAAACTTGGAATTAATTCATTATCTAATTTTTCTAAAGCCATTTCGCCAGCTACTATATATTTTTCTAAATCTCGGTAGTATATAATATTAGATTCATACAAGTTAGTTAAATTCTTTATTTGCTCTTTTATATCAACTTCATGTTTTTTTAAATCTAAGTAAATTTTATCAACTTCATTTCCAATTGTTGTACATCTATCCACTATATTATCAAAAGAGCTTTGGGCTTTATTAAACATCTTCTTAAGAAATCCCTTTTCCTCTTTTTGCAAGTCTTGTAAGTCAAAACCTTTAAATGTTTTATTTAATTTATTTAATATAGCTCCTATATCTTTTTCTTTTTGGATTTTTTGAGTTGTGCTTAAAATTTCATCAGACAACCTTGAAATCGAATTCGCAGATTTATCTCCAAATGCTAAAATATTCTCAATCTCACTTATGTCTATTTTAGTCATTATACATTTCACATCTTTATCATTTCGTAGATTTAGTTTATATTCTTCTGTAAACTTCACTGCATACTCATTAACTGACACTTCATTTAAAACTAAACTTTCCATTTTTTATCCTCCTTTTAATTATCTCCTAATCAAACTATTTCATAAAAACTGCTTTTTCTTCTATTACATCTTTATTTATTCGCTTTAATAAATCTCCACATTTTTTTAGTTCATTTAAATTATTTTCTTCTTCCATAGAAAAACTCTTTTCATTTTGTGCCCTATAATTTAAATCATGAAGCAATTTTACAAATGCTAAGATTGCTTCATTCTTAGCATTTATAACTTTTTCTTTTTCATTAAGACTATAATTTCCTGATATTATTTTATTGTTTTTATCTACTAACTCCTTTAAATTCAAGAACGTTTCAATTATAACTATATAATACTTATTTTTACAGTTGACCTCTATATCCTCAACATAAGTACGAGTTTTATAATTTAAACTCGACCCATCTAAATTATTAATAATAAATTTTTTTATACATAAGAAATCAATAAATTCAAACAAGATTTTTTCTCTATAGTTATTTAGATTATTTATTTCTTTTTTATAATCAGTATTTATACAAAATAATCCAAGTATTGGTACTAAATACTTCCACTTAAAACAAATATCTAACTTATCTAATGTTATTCCTATTAAAACTGTTTTATATTCTTCAGTAACTTCAATAATCTCTTTATTAATAGCTTTTTCTAATTTTACACAATTCAAAGTCAAAAAAATAAATTGAATAAACCTTGATAAAACTACAATAAAAAAAATAAGTAAAGCTAAGTTTGTTGAAAACATTAATACAATCAAAAGGATTATAACTTCTATCATTATCCCAAATAATAGAAATAACTGTTCCACAATGTCCTCAAATTTATCGACTATTAGTTCTATTAATATACCTATTACAAACACATCCTTACTTTATATAGTCATTTCGTAAATATGCTCCTATCATTTTTTACATAATTATATCTTTATAATTATAAATCCTATTTATAACTTACTATTTAATAAAAATTATAACATTTATATTGTTTATATTCAACGTATTTTATCTTTTTAGATATATTTCAAGTTCCAACAATTTTTCTTTTGTTATTTTTCTTTTCTTATTGATAGAAAAAGCTTTTACATTACTCTCTTTAAAATTATCTGTTATAAATTTCTTTCTGCTAATTGGCTTTAATACATAATTCTTATCACTTATCTTATTTAGTTCTTTTTTTGCCATTTCAAGATCATCAAATAAATATGCTAAATTTTCATAGTTGCCAGATATCTTATTTAAATGTCTAACAACAAGAAATTTTTTATTTGACTTATCCCAAATAGAATAGATTTTAGATTCATTTATAAATAAATTGTAAAATTTGAAATTTTCTTTTTTCAACTGATTTTTATTGACTATATCTTTAACAGCTCCTTTTTTCCCATTTGTTAACTCAACAATTATTCCTCCTTTTTTATCTTTTTTTGAAATGATGGTATCTACATACCCCCTTGTTAGCTTCTGCGACTCTTTGTCTTCTTTGGCCACTATTTCTACTAAAAGGCCTTTAAATATATTATCTAATTTACTTGTATCTACATACATTTATTTATTGCTATTTTATCTATAAAATAGCAAACTCTCACCCCCATAACTTTATAATTTTGTTATATCTTATAAATTATAAATCGCAATTTTATTCTTTATATATGCACTATAAAACAGCATATAAGTTGAATAAAAAAAAATTATAGGAACTATATTATCTAATAATAGTAAAAGTTTTTTATTTTAAAAATTTATAAAAAGGTGATGATTTTATGTTAAAAGAGCTTAATGAAATTTTAAAAAACTCTATTCTAAAAAAATTTCTAATTGAAATTTTAAAAAATTATAAGATTATGGTAATAACGAAAGAAAGAAATGATTATAAATACACATTGTACTCTTATACTGAATTAGAAGGTATTTATATAGAGATAAGAGAGGGGATATCTTTTGAATACTTTGAGTATTTATCTAAAAATGAACCTACAGAGTGTTTGAATTATTTAATATATAGTAATAATATGTATTATAATAATGCAAATTTTAATACACTATATAATCTTATAAAAAAATTTAATCTAAAAGACATAAGTGATTTTTATAGGATATTTAACTCCTATAAAGAAGATGAAAGTGAAGCCTTAAAAGATTATCTGTTATACAATAGCTCTATAAATACATATTTATTAAATAAGATATAAGTTTTTTACTTATATCTTATTTAATATTACAATTAAAATATGTTATCTATAATTGGGATTATAAATGTAGTATTATTTATCTTGAGTAATTCTATCTTATTCTCTTCCAATAAATTTTTTAACATATACTTTGTAGCTGTTTTAGATACATTTAAATTTATTGCCAGGTCTTTTACCTTATATTCTGTATAGCCTTCTGCCATATAAAAAAGCCTACTTAACTTTTCTTTAATAACAATATCACTTTCTTCATTTAGTATTTCTTTTAATATTATAGAAATACTACTATTTTTCTTACTGTAATTATATTTTATTAGTTCTAATAATTCCATTTATCTAATAATCAATTGAATATGGTTTTAGCAATTCAATTAAATATTTACCTCCTCTCGTTTTTAATACATTTTATTATTAAGTTATTAAATTTATTCTTTTTTAGTATAAGTAATAATATTAATATTTTAATAGTTGCTATTATTCATATATTTATTATATTTTATTTCTATTCTGATTAAATATAATAAATATTAACTTTGTATTTGGAGGAAATTAAATGAAAATAAAAAAGAAAATAATTAGTATAATATCGCTAATAATAATTGGGGCTAATCTATTGCCAGGAGTAGCGTATGCTTCTCCAAAAGAAGATTTGGAAGAGAAAGTCCAGATATTAAACAGTAATATAACCGATAATATAATAAGAATTAAAGATTTAGAAGAAAAAATATCTATTACAGAAAAAGAAATTTTAGATAAACAACATAAAATAATAGATATAAAAAAAGAATATAATACTAAAAAAATTCAACTTGAAATGTGTAATGATTCTAAATTAAGCAAGTCAATAAAGGGTAATGATTTTAAAGTATTAGAACTTATTTTGAAAAGTGACAGTGTAAGTGAGTTACTACAAAACATAGAACTTTCAAAGGTTATAATAAAACAAAACAACAAAACTTTAAAACTTTTAAATGTAAAAGAGGAACAACTAAATGAATTACAAGATTCATTAAAGAATAAATCAGAGAATTTAAATAAGGATAAAAAGAATTTAAAAAAAGAACAAAATTCTTTAAATAATTCTAAAAAAGAAGCTGAGCTTGCTTTAAATAATTTAATTCAAGAGGAAAAAATAAATAAAAGAAATCAAGTGGATCCAATGGAATTTAAAGATTTAGATTTTAAACTTCCTGACCCTAATGCAACTCCATCTGAAAAAGCAGAATTACTAATAAACAATGCAAAAAAATTTTTAGGTCTATCTTATGTTTGGGGAGGGACAACACCTTCTGGATTTGATTGCTCTGGATTAACACAATATGTTTATAGAAGCATTGGAATAAATATACCCAGAGTTGCAAGAGACCAACAATTAGATGGAAATCAAGTTAAAATTGATGAACTATTACCAGGAGATCTTATATTTTTTGGATATCCAGCTCATCATGTAGGCTTTTATATTGGGAATGGAGAATATCTCCATGCTCCTCGAACTGGAGATGTAATAAAAATATCTCAAATTGATTGGAACAAAGTTTCTTCTGCTACAAGATTTATAGAGTAGTTTATTTTTAATTTTCTTTATATTATTTCACCATTTCTGTTGACTATATAAAATTTTTTAACTATAATTAATAATATAAGATTAATAGAACTACAAACTTTTTTAAAATTTAAAATGAATAATTAAATAATAGTAAAGGATACATAGCATTCAAAATGTTAGATTTATTTGAAAACCCAATAGATAAAAAAAAATTTAACAGTACCAATGAAATTTGGAATAAAATGCACTTTAATTCTCCTGTGAAAATTGGATATACAAGTAAACTTGTTAAAGAAAAAAAATTTTCAGATAAACTTGATTGGGCCGATTTTTATTTTGAAAGTGGAGAAAAAAGAAAAGAGTTGTTAAAATTAAATCCATATGATAAAAATATAAATCTTAATTATGGAAGAACAAAAAAAGAAATTGCTAAAATAGGTTGCTACCTATATAAACATCTTTTAGAAACTGGTAATCCTTTAAAATTAACTAAAGAAGAATGTATGTTGACAGCTTATTTTCGTATAATTGGAGAGACTTGGAATGGCATAATCTGGAGAGAATCTAATACTAAAGATGCTTTATCAAAAAAGATAACCAATTTAGGTTATGAAGTTTCTTTAATCGACACACCAAGCGATTTTGATGTCTTATTCGCAGTAGATTATGAAATATACTTTAAAGGTTCTATTGTTTGTGGGATTCAGATAAAGCCCAAGAGTTATTCTGCTAATAACTCTTACTTAAATAAAACGATAGAATTAAATGAAGAAAAGAACCAAAAATATAAAAAAAGATTTAATAGAGATGTTTATTATGTTTATGCAGAGACATCAGGGATAATTTTAAATGAAAATGTTATTCCAAAAATAATAAAAGATATAAAATCGAATCAGATAAATTTTTTTAATTAGTTTTTTTTAATTAGTTTTTTACTCATAATTTTTTTAATATTATATATTAATTTTTTAATACACAATTAAGACATAATCAAAATTTCAAAAAAATCACCACTCTATAGTAATAAAATTATAGTTACATATCTATAATATTATGTATAAAGTAAAAATCAGGATACATTTTATGTAATTTTAATTTGCTTACCACTCATGAAGAGTGTTTATATAGATATTTAAAAAAGGAATAAATTATTATGTTGCCCCATCCAGGTTAAAATGGATGTTTATGTATATAAGGAGAAGTTAATATATGTTAGAGCTAAAAAAATATACCAGTTTATACTTATTTAAGTATATAAACTGGTATATTTTTATTTAATCATATATAACTTGTTTAAACCCAATGTTTATAATAAGTGTAATAAAATCATTTAATCCTACTGTATACATCTTCCCTTTACTAAAGACATTAACGTAGTCAACCTTTTCTCTATTAATTAAAACCACTAAACTATTGAATAAATTCTCCTTTGGTATTGTTGTGATTGGATAATCATTACTGGAATTATCTATGATTTTGTTTTTCTTACAGTAGTCCTCTATCTCTTTTTCTTCTAAAAAAATTCTTATAAATTTTAACCCCTTAGAATCATTATATATATTGTATCTAATTATGCAATTTAAGATATCTTGTACAGATAATGTATTGTGATATATGTAATAGATATATTCATTTTTAAATAATACATTATTTAAGCTTCTAATAAGATTAATATTGTCTTCTTTTATTAATGTATTATTAAAATTTTCTGTTTTATTAAAAATATCAAAGATAGAATAATAATATGAATAATAATCTTTTTCTATTTTAGTATTAAAAATTATTCCAGATAACCCCCTATAAAATAAATTATTTAACAATAATAATAATGAGTTTAATTTTATTTCACTAACGAACATAATTTTATCAATTTTATTATCCAATAAATACTTATTTGCTAAGGTCTCTTCTTCAAATAGTATTATACTAATATAATCTGTTAAAGTAATTGGTATTATTACTGGTGAACCTTTTGTCTCAATAAAACTCAGCATATAAAATTTATCTAAATTTAAAATTTTATCTAATGATTCAGTATAAAAATTATTATTGTCACTAAATATTAATTTCTCTAACATTAAACATCACCAAACTTTCATATTATTTTATAATAATTTTAAATCTCCTGTTATTTTATCTATTTTATCCCCTTTAGCTGGACCTATAGCTACTGCTGTTTTTTGTTTAACTCCATTAAATACAGTTAATCCCAAATCAACAGTCATATAAGTAGGAAGCTTCATCTCCATAGCTTTATTATATACATTTGTCAACTCTGACTCAGAATTTACATATAGGCAAACTTTTTTAAATATCCCATTAATCCAAACATCTAAATCAGAATGCCTTTCAACATCTAATATTAATTCATAGTTATTTTTATTAAGTTCTTTTCTTCTCATTATTTCTAAAATAGCTCCCAAAGAAGCATGGCTCCCTTGAGCAACCATTTTACCTTTTGGCATTTTCAAATCTTTTCTTATAATTATTACTTGTTTTATATTATCTTCCATTTTTATATCCTTTCTGATTTTTTTAGTATATTTAATATAGATATTCTATTTGTGTTTTATAAATTATTTTTTTATTATATAATTGAATTAAGTTATTGTTTGAATAAACCTATAGGAAGGAGATAAAAAATTTGCCTTTATTCGAAAATTTAAAAGATGATGTAATGAATACAATTACTTATAAAATGGATGACCTTCAAGAAATATTTTCTTCCCCAGATAATTTCCTTCTTAGCTTTAATAAAAATACTATACATGATATAAATTTATTATGTACGATAGGTTCAGTAAATAAAGAGGAATTGTATAAGGAATTATATTTTAAAAATATAGATGGGATAGTATTATTAATTAAAAATAATTTAGAGGAAATTGAGAACTTGATTGTATTAACCAATATAAAATATAAAACAGGAGAATTTGAAATAAATATAGAATATAATGATGAAAGAATTTTTACTATAAATATCCCTGAAAAGTATTATAAATATGAATACTCGTATATAGAAAATTCCTTATTAGAGTTAAAAGAAAACTTATCTGTATTAAAGCTTAAACATAAGAGAAGCAGAATACATAAAGAAGATATACAAAATCAAATAAATAAAGTAGAAACAGAATTAAATAGCCTTATACATAAGAAAAATACATTAGATAGAATTACTTCTAATTTAAGTTCTTTCTTAAATGGATATAATTTTTTAGACTTTAGAAGACTTTCTTCTCTTTTTTCTGATAATGATAACAGTGATTTTAATGACATATTATCTATTTTATAAAAAAATCAATATAGTAATAGCTAATAAAAAAACCTTATATGTCTTTTTATTAGCTATTACTTATTAAATAATACAAACACATCTTGATTCGTTTTTAATGAATATTTTTTCTTTAAGACCTTATTAGGTTTTATACTTTTCCCAATAAATGAATTGTCTTCAGATAATTGTTTCCATTTTTTATTAAAAGTAGATATACTTGTACTAACTTTGTCAGATCCCATAATCCATTCTTTTGCTACTATATTGTATTCCTTTAGATAAAAATAGAATAATCGTTCTATCTCAACTATATGAGTATTTTTCTTCTTATTTTTAAAAAAATATAAGTCTTGTTCTAAATTATATTCATCATTCAAAATTTTATTTATTCCAGTTCTATTTAAATTGCAATCCTTTATCAATTCTTTCTTTGTATATAAATCATTTGATTTTAATTCTTTAATAGAGATATTTATACTTGGAATAAAGTATAAACAGACATTGCTCTTTATGTCTAATTCATCTCTTATTCTATCTGATTCTATTCTTTTGACTAACCCAAACAAATTGTATAAGTTTATAGTTTTTGAAATTGTACTTATTGAATAATTTAAACTATATTCATTTTTTAGATGTCTAAGCGATACAAAAAATAATTCTTTATTATTAAAAATAATAGACTCTGCACTAACTTTTTTCCCATAATTATTTAAAGCTATATATATATCAATTTTTTCTTCTAACATGTCTTTTAAATATTTATCTTTAATTAACAATTCTTCTATAATCTTTATATTTTCAGAGTACTTTTGTATTCCAAAATTATTCTTTATTTTTTCTCCAAATCCTTTTTTTATTAAAATACTTGAAATTTCGGTTAGTCTACAATTAAAAAAAATACAAAGTAAATCATATATATCTAATCCATATAAAATATATCTTTTAGTAAAATATCTCATTTTGCCATTAGCATTTCTACTTATCCAACAAAAATTATTAGCTATAAATTTACATTCATAAAATGTATCTATTTCCATATTTAACAATATACTTATATCTATATTTTCTATATCATTTTTATTTGAAAGCATTTCTTTTAAATAAACAACATTAAATATATTAGATAAGTTATGTTGTATGTTTGCATATATTTTTTTTATATATTTATTAGTTAAAGTAAAAATACTTTTGTTCGATACAACACTATCCATTTTATTAACCTTTTTCTATTTTTTTACTTGATAAATTTAAAATGTTTTCTAATCCCCCATACATATCAATATTCATCCTTCCAAAGTATTCTATATTTCTACTTTAACTTATAATTTTAATTGTTTTTAATATCTAAATATTAATATAATAACTATGCAACGCAATCTAAAATTAAATTAATATCATTATCTGAAAATTTATATTTCAACTCAGGCCATTTAATATATGTTATTGCTTCTCTTTTACTTTTAACTGCCTCTACACATATCATTAGAGCCTGTTCTTTTGTAAAATTAAATTCATGCCACTTTATATTACGAATCTCATTACCATCTTGTTTTACCACCTCTAAACAAAGTTCAATTATCTTATCTATAGATAATTGGCTACTACTAATATTAGCTATCTTATCTGTAATTTCTATTACCTCATTATTATTCATAAATATCCATCTCCTATTTTATTTTTATATTGTTTATATAAAATTTAATCATTATTAGAATATAAAAACATCTTACCTTTCATTTTTAACTTATATAAAGGCTCCTATAGTCTTTTTTTACAACGTTTAGATAAATACATCCAAAGAACATTTCTGATAGTCTCTAAACTCGTTCTACCATGTCTTTACTAAAATTTGTTTTAAATTCATATTTTTAAAAGCAATTTTTTAAGTACTCATACTCAATTCTCCTTTTTTATAATTATTAAATATAAAACCTATTTATCTCTTTAATTATTATAGTTTTAATAATTTATTTTAATTAGATTTTTTTAATAAAAAATAAGAATAAGTATTGATTTCTAAAATATAAATTTAAAATTTATGATTTCCTAATATTATTTATTATAAACATACAATAAATATCTACATAATATTATAAATAAAACAATAAGAAAAAAGAGATGAATTTGGGGAGGGAGTTGTCACTATATATAAAAATCTCAACTAAGCTTGCTAAACAAAAGTTAAATAGGCATAACTATAAGAGATAGCCTTAGATTAATCAATATAGCTAAATTTAATATTTGGGCATTTTAAATCCATTTTTTTATAAAGAATATTTACAATAGCACTATGGACAATCTCTGCTCTTTGCTAAATTAATCATCTTTACACTTTATATATTACTGTTATAAACACTTAATGTCAAGCTTTCGTTGTTTATAAAAAACAAAACAAATAATTTTCAGAATATTCACAACTACTCAGAACAATAACCTATATTAATATACTAAAAAATAGTTTTTGTCAAGTTTATTTTTTAAAAAAACCTAAAAAACAAATGTACTCAAAAGATATAATAAAAAAAGAGTCATCTGTACTTTAGACAACTCTTTTCATTACTAAAACCTTCCTATAACTTTTTCTTTATCTCTTATATACTCAAAAACTTGTTTATTTTCTTTTAATGCTTCTAAACAAATTCTATCTGTTTGATTCTTTACATATTGAAGTGCAAATGGATTCTGTCTAACTGCTTCTAAACAAATATCTTCTGTTTGAGTATGAACAAACTCTAAAGCTAAACCATTTTGTCTTACTGCTTCAATACAAATTTTCTTTGTCTGTCCTCCTGCATGTTTAAGAGCCAATCCATTTTGCCTTACTGCTATTAAACAAAGCTTTGTTACTTTATGTTTTACATATGCAATTAAATTTCCATCTCGTACTAATGCTTCTGAGCAAATTCTATCAGTTTGGATAGGAGCAAATTGGAATGCATCTTCGAATTCCTGTATTGCTTTTAAGGTTATATTTTCTATTTGTTCTTTTGATAATTTATCTTTTAATAAATCAAAAGGTATATATCTAAGATTTAATCCTTTGTCCACAACTGCTTCTAAACAAAGATCTTCTATTTCCCAGGCTGATAAACTATCTTTTAAATCATCCCAATCTACATATTTTATAGAAGTGCTATCATTGATAATTGCTTCCCTGCAAACTTCATATGATTGTTCTTCTATCTCTTTTAAATAACTCCCTGTTTCCATTACCATTGCTAAATTATACTCTAATTGGTCCATTAGACATCCTCCCTTATCCTAATTCAAAATATATTTAAATATACCATTTTTGTTTATTTCATTATATATATTAAATATCTTTAGTATTCAAAATAATAAGGGAAAAGGGAATATTACTATAAATATAAATTTTACATTAATAATATCAAATTTATATTTCTGAATTTGATATTATATCCATTATAATATCTATTTTCACTTTATATTCTGGATATAGTTTAAGCCTAAATGTGACATCTATACAAATATGTTTTAATAATAGAGTATAAAAACCATTTATGTCATTTTTTAAAATTGTTTTAATTATATTTCTAAATTTTTTTATATTATTTTTATTATTTATATCTAAGATATGTATAATCCTTCTCAAATAGCTTTCATTAAAAAAATATTCATACCTACTTTCTATTAATTTCTTTGCTGTCTTCCAGTATTTATTAAAATTACCAAACATAGATGAATTTATAAACCCAGCTATATTAGAAGTATCTTTTCTATAATAACAGCTATAATACAATGAGGTAAATTTATCATCTATAAATATAAATGCATCTTCTTTGTTTGATATCTCAAAAGCTTCAATATCTGATGTGCCTATAGCATTTTTAGGTAAGTTTATAAAATCTTTTAGATATATGTCTTTAGATATTATAATCCCCTTTTTTAGAGAATTTCTTATATCACTAAAGTTTTTCAGCTCAGATTTTTTATATTTTTGATCTTTCTCACTAAACTTTATTTTTCCTTCAATTAAATACAAACTTATTTCTTTATTATTAAAATTAGAAGTCAAATCATTTAGTACATTCTCTATATCTTCTACTAAACGCTTTGGGACATAAACATTATAATAATTCATAAATTCATCAAGTAAATTAAATTTACTTAGTAATAACGTTGTAACCATTGTTAGCACTACTTTACTATCTTTCTCTACATAATTTGGAATACCTGCCTTGAAATACAAATCTTTAGATAGTAATAAATAGTCTATTGTATCATTAATCCTTTCTAAATCAGAAAACAAATAATTAATAGGAGCTCCAAAAGACTCCATTTGTTCATCTTCCCCTAAATAAATATTAATACGTTTATAAAACAAATCTAAATCTTTTTGTAATTCTACCATTAACTCATTATTTTTATTATCCTTTAAATCTTTTTCTTTTATAGAAAAGCTTTTTATACTACTATCTTTTTCTTTACATCTAATTTCTAAACACAATCTTGTTAAAAAGTTATATTTATTAATTATCTCTATTATTATATATTTTTCTTGTTTGAAATAAATTTCATCCCCAACTTTACTTCCCAAAAGATTAATCCATAGATCTTCATTTGTATTAATCTGTAAACAACCAAATCTCATATCACTAATTCTATAAAAAAATTCTTTATTTAAACAAACTTTCAAAAACTTGTTTTTATCCGATCTTAATATAACAACATAATCAGATTCAACTAATTTAATTTCTTCCATATTCTTTTTAAGATCAGATAAATTTTGTTTCTTGCTTTTTAACAAAACATTTCCTATCCTATTTGCAAGATTTACATCTATGTTATTTACATTAAAAGCAACCTTATAACTTAATTCTCTCGCCTTAACAGTATCTCCAAGCTTCAAATACAATTCACTTGCAGTTATTAAATATAATGGCTCTTTCTCGTTGTTTAACATATCAGCAAATTCTTTTAAATTATCTAATTCTTTATTTACTAATTTCATCTTAGCTAATTCATTTGCCCAATCTATTTTTTTAGATTTTTCAAATGATTTTTTAGCCACAAAGTAAGCCCCTTTATATAACTCTTTTTTAAGATAGATAGAATACATACATTTTTCTATATATTCATTATAGGTATCACTATAAAATTTAATATATATTTCTAAGATATTATCATAATACTCATCCATATTCTCACTTAAAACAATAGAAAGATATCTTTTAAAAAATCTTATATCATAAATACTATTTTCTTTTACTATGTTAAGAGCTTTTTTAGTATTATTCATCTCTTTATATTCACTTGCTACCTCTAATAAAATTGAAGCTTTATTTTTTACATCTTTTACAATTTTATCTAAATAAAATTCACTCTTTTCTTTATTTTTTGAATTAGCTTTAGCACATAATAAATCTATAAGATGTCCTTTTATCTTACATTCTTTATCTATTACTTTAATTAAAAAATCTTCTCCATGCAAATTTAATACAGACAAACCATAAGCAAAAAAAGCAAACTCTACATTTTCTAAAAAATCTCTATGTTTCTGAAATAATTCTATTATTTTAGACCAATTTTCAAGGCTTAAATAATTATTAATTATACTTGGAATATATATATCTATTTCAGCATTATTTTCTAAAAGATATTTGCTAAGTTCCTCTGCTTCTTCATATTTATCATTTAAATTAAAAATATTTATCTTTAAAACATTAAAATCAGTGTCTTCTTTAAAGATATCAGGTATATTATTAATTTCTTCAAGAGCTAATTTTTCATCGACAAATAAAAGAGCCAGAAGTTTATAGTATGATATTTCCTTAAACTGATTAAATTCTAATTCCTTTTTATTTATTTCTTCTATTTCAATCAAACATTCATTAAGAAAGGCTCTTTCATTTTCATTGACTTCATCTAAGCATCTACTTATAGGATTTAATTTACAAAGTATATAATCAGCCTTATACTTACTTCCCATTTCTTTTATCTCAAATAAAAGTTTCTCTGCTTTATTAAAATCTTTAATTGCAATTAAAGATTTAGCTACATATGATTTTATTTCTAATATTTCTAAATATCTTTCATTGTTAAACTTTTCTATTAAAGTACTGTATTGTTGAGAAAGATATAAATATTTAGCTTCCTTACAATCTATATCTGTTCTATTCATATCCATACGATCAAATATAACCATTAATTCTCTAAAGACCTTATCATCCTTATAAAAAATAGCTATGTTAAATTTAACATTTATAAATTCAGCTGTTTCTTCTCCATATTTTTTTAGTTCTTTGAAGTATTCAATTAATCTATCTTTCTTATTTGTTACTATTGATAAAAAACAATTATATTGTAATAACTTTCTTTCAATAACTTCGCTAAACCTATCTTGTTTTTTCCTATATATCCAGTTAATCTTATCTTCTATCTCTTCATATTTTTGGACCTCAAACAAAGACTCTATTTCATCTAATTTTCCATTCATGTAATCATCTACTATTTTTTCATTTTTATAAATATTTGATTCTTGTATTATAGTGTTTCCACTTAAAATTACCCCATTTATCTTTTGTTCAGAAATATTGTTATTAAAAAAGATTCCACTTAATATTTTCCTTATTCCCATAATATTAATCCTTTTATTTATTATTTTGTTTTATTTTATTTTTAGATATCTTCTTACCTTTAATAAGTTGTTTATTATCTCCTTGTTTCTTATTATTATTTAACTGAGATATTTCGTTATTTAAGATATCTTTACCCTTAATAACTTGCTTGTTATTTTTCTTACTTACATTTATTTTATTCTGACGTACTCCTATAAAAGTTAATATTATAGTTATTACTCCTATTACAATTGTACCTATAGCTCCTATCTTGCTCCAATCTAAATTATCCATGGTCCTCACCTCTATTTCTATGGGATATATTACCTATATAATTAAAATTATATCTTAAATAAAATATATACTTCAACAAGGAATTTAAAAAGGTGCTTTTAAAAGCACCTTTTTAAACAATTATTTTTTTATATATCCTAAACTATTTACTCGATTTAAAGAATCTCTTTGAGTAACATTAAAATATTTAGAAACTTTATCTATATTAATTACATCATTCTCTTCAATAAGCTCAAATTCACTTTTAGGCATTAATAATGCAAGTGCAAACTCTTTAGCTTGTTCTTCTTCTTGCAAATTTTTACTTTTATAAAATTCATTTATTTTCTGAGAATTCCATACTTCCTCATCTATATTATATCTCATGTGCAAAAATAAGTGTCCTAATACTTTAGCTATATGCATATTGCGTATATGATTAGATTGACCATAAGGAATCACTATTTCAAATTCATAGTGATTATTTTTTAATTTTCTAATATAAGATTCTGAAAATTCACTTAAAGAATCATCTTTTTTAATTATTCCTCCCATTTTATCAATAACATTATTCATATCTTTTATTGGAATTTCAATCATATAAATATCTATTATATCTTTTGTTAGTTCATTAATTAAATTGATATTTTTTTTATTCATAATAATTCTCCTAAATATTTATAAAATAATATTTATTTTTACGAATAAGCATAAATATTATTATTTTTTATAAAATAATATATTATTTTATAATTTTTATTAATATAAATATTTTTTATTATTTTTCTTCTAAATGTTTTAAAAAAATTAAATAATCATCTTTTTGAGAATTTAAGTTATTATATTTAAAGATATTTTTATCATCTATTAACATATTTTGAACTACTCCACCTTAACTACCCTTGGTAGCGTTTGAAGATGAAGATTCCTATTCGATAGCACTTTTGTACTAAGCATTCATAGGCTCTAAGGGCTGTTCCATCCCCACTAATCTTAATCCTTCTTTTAGTATATTTATACTTGCATTTATATCCCTGTCATGTTGTGTATTACAGTCTGGGCAAATC
>NZ_JACVWA010000004.1:0-1204 GCF_020658275.1 Clostridioides sp. ES-S-0190-01
AAGGGAGGAAATTCAAAATGGCTAAAGCTAAATACGAAAGAACAAAACCTCATGTTAATATAGGGACAATAGGACACGTTGACCACGGTAAAACTACATTAACAGCAGCAATAACAAAAACATTATATGACAGATACCAATTAGGAGAAGCAGTAGATTTCGCAAACATAGATAAAGCTCCAGAAGAAAGAGAAAGAGGAATCACAATATCAACAGCACACGTTGAGTATGAAACTCCAAACAGACACTACGCACACGTTGACTGCCCAGGACATGCTGACTACGTTAAGAACATGATAACAGGAGCAGCACAAATGGACGGAGCAATATTAGTTTGTTCAGCAACAGATGGACCAATGCCACAAACAAGAGAGCATATACTATTATCAAGACAAGTTGGAGTACCATATATAGTAGTATTCTTAAACAAATGTGACATGGTAGATGATGAAGAGTTATTAGAACTAGTAGAAATGGAAGTAAGAGATTTATTAACAGAATATGATTTCCCAGGAGATGATACTCCAATAGTAAGAGGATCAGCATTAATGGCATTAGAAGATCCAAAGAGTGAGTGGGGAAATAAAATAGTAGAATTATTCGAGCAAATAGATGAATATATACCAGCACCAGAAAGAGATACTGACAAACCATTCTTAATGCCAGTAGAAGACGTATTCTCAATCACAGGAAGAGGAACAGTTGCAACAGGAAGAGTGGAAAGAGGAGTATTAAAAGTACAAGACGAAGTAGAATTAGTAGGATTAACAGAAGCACCAAGAAAAGTAGTAGTAACAGGAGTAGAGATGTTCAGAAAATTATTAGACCAAGCACAAGCAGGGGATAATATAGGAGCATTATTAAGAGGAGTACAAAGAAACGAAATAGAAAGAGGACAAGTACTAGCAAAGACTGGATCAGTAAAAGCACACACAAAATTTACTGCAGAAGTATATGTACTTAAAAAAGAAGAAGGTGGAAGACATACACCATTCTTTGATGGATATAGACCACAATTCTATTTCAGAACAACAGATGTAACAGGAGCTTGTAAGTTACCAGATGGAATAGAAATGGTAATGCCTGGAGATAACGTAACAATGGAAGTAGACTTAATAAATTCAATAGTTGTAGAAGAAGGATTAAGATTCTCAATAAGAGAAGGTGGAAGAACAGTAGCTTCAGGAGTTGTTGCTACAATAAT
>NZ_JACVWA010000005.1:0-45092 GCF_020658275.1 Clostridioides sp. ES-S-0190-01
TATAATGTTTTTGTTATTGCTGCTGTTAATGTAGTTTTACCGTGGTCAACGTGTCCTATTGTCCCTATATTAACATGAGGTTTTGTTCTTTCGTATTTAGCTTTAGCCATTTTGAATTTCCTCCCTTATCTTTCGATATAAATTAATTTTGCTCACAATAAGCTTATGGTAAGTATTTTACTATTAATCATTTCTGTTTTCAAGATGTTTTTCTAATTTTCTCTTAACCCTTTGTAAAGCGTTATCTATTGACTTTACATCTCTTTTAAGTTTGTCCGCTATGAACTGGTATGACTTTCCATTCAAATACAATTCTAGGACTTCTAATTCCAAGTCGCTTAATAATTCGTTCATCTTTGATTCTATATTTTTTAATTCTTCTTTACTAATTATAAGTTCTTCTGGATCTGTTACTATACTTGTAGCTATTATATCTAAAAGTGTTCTGTCTGACTCTTCATCATATATTGGTTTATTCAAAGAAACATATGAATTTAAAGGTATATGTTTTTGTCTTGTTGCAGTTTTTATAGCAGTTATTATTTGTCTTGTTATACATATCTCTGCAAAACATTTAAATGAATTTGTCTTACTTCCATCAAAATCTCTAACTGCCTTATAAAGGCCTATCATTCCTTCTTGTATTATATCTTCTTTATCTGCTCCAATTAAAAAATATGACTTTGCTTTTGCCTTTACAAAATTTCTGTATTTGGTAATAATATACTCTAGTGCTATCTTATCCCCTTCACTTGCTTTTAATACAATGTTATACTCATCTTGCTGACAATTGTCTATTAACTCATAACTTTTTTCTTTTGCTACCAACATGTAAATCTCCCCCATATATAAAACAAATTTATAGGTATATTATAGTCTAAAGAACCTAGTAATTTCAACGCTTTCTACGAATGTTCTCAAGTTTCGACAATGTTTCTTCATCTAACCTTTCCTCCAACCAATTTCGCTGAATTTTTTTCCTTAAACCGCTATTTTTTTCCTTCATTTTATTCTTGGAACGATCTAATTCTAACTTTAATTCTCTAGCAGACATTCTCATAGCACCTTTTCCTAAAATCATTTGTTGCTCTGCATAGTCATTAGTAGCTACTTTTACATCATCATATTTTGATAGAGAAGTTATAAATTTTTCTATATAACTATCCGCTGTTTGGTGCTCTCTTGTATAAACTATTGTTATGTGTTTTCTTTTTTCAACTTTTTCTCGGGAATTCTTAACATTATAAGCATCAAAAACTATTATAGTCTTATATCCCATGAACTCAGAAAATTCTATAATATCATCAATAAGTTTTTCTCGAGAATCCTCTAAATCCTCTTTCGCCAGTTCTTTTAAATTATCCCACGCATTTATAATATTATAGCCATCTATTATTAAGTAGTGATTTATGTTTCTTCTCATGCTTATTTACTTTTTATCCAGTCTTTGTCTGAATATTTCATATAAAAGTATACCACCTGCTACAGATGCATTTAAAGATGTAACATTACCTATCATGGGCATTTTTACTATAAAGTCACAGTTTTGTTTAACCAATCTAGATATTCCAAAACCTTCACTTCCAATTACTACACCTAGAGGTCCTGTAAGATTTTGTTTATAAAAAGTTTCTCCATCCATATCAGCAGCTGCAATCCACAGCCCTTCATCTTTCAGTCTTTTTATTGTATTGACTATATTGGTTACCTTACAAACTGGCATATACTCTACAGCTCCAGCAGAAGCTTTTGTAACTACAGGAGTTATGTGCACAGACCTTCTTTTTGGGATAATAACTCCATGTGCTCCTACTGCATCTGCTGTCCTTATTATTGAACCTAAGTTATGTGGGTCTGTTATTTCATCTAGTATAATAAAAAATGGGTCTTCATTTTTACCTTTTACTGAGTCTATTAACTCATCTAATTCATAATACTTATATTCACTTGCATAAGCTATTACACCTTGATGCGAATGACTTGTGCTTACTTCATCTAACTTATGTTTATCAACATATTGTATAATTATATTCTTCTCTTTGGCCATTCCTATTATTTTCTTAATTGAACCTTCTTTAGCTGAGTTTGCAATTAATATTTTGTCTATTTCTCTATCACTCTTTATAGCTTCTATTACAGGATTTCTTCCTTCAATACTTGCCAAACTATTCACCACCTACAAGGATTTAAATTTTTCTCTAACTTGAACTATATCACCACAAGTCATAGTTCCTTCTGGACAACTTCCATTTACACAGCTTGGACCAGTCTTTTTAAATAATATAGGAGCAACTTTTTTAACTTCTCTTAACATTTCTACAGCTAAGTTTCTTATTTCCCATTGTGCTCTTTCACAACATCTATGTTCAAAGAAATTAAATAAACTTCTAGCGTTTATAGTAAATACCATTTTTGTTTCACATGCATTTGGAAATACATATCTAGCATCCTCTATTGCTTTTTTCTCAGCTTGTCTCTTTGCTGTTTTCTCATTTTTTCCTTCTTTTATTAGTTCATCATAATGCTTATCAAATAATATCTCCACTAATTTGTCATAATCTTCTTGGTCCTTTTTCATTGAGTTAACAAATAACTCTTTTGCTTTTTCTATTTTATCTATTTCAGGAGGAATTATGTACTCAAATTGGTCTAATTTAACATATCTTTGACTTTGTTGTGAAAAACTAGCTATACGATGTCTAACAATTTGATGCGAACAAGCTCTTGAAATACCTTCTATTGAAAACGTAAAAGATGCATGTTCTAATATTGAACCATGCCCTATATTTAATAACATATTTAAAAATTTTTCTATACTTTCTTCTGTTAAGTCTTTTTCTATTTCGTCTGTCCCAACTGGTGAATAACATAACTTAGCTGCCATAGCTATTACTTTTTCGGGTTCAGGTGTATGTGATATTAATTTTACTTTCATAAATTTTTGTCCTTTCTTATTACTAATTTCTATATATTTATTATACATTAGTTATAAAAAAAGTGTTGCCTTATTAATTATTATTAAGACAACACTCTTTAATATTTACATATCTCTTTCAATAATTTTAATTCCTTTATTGATAATATATTGAAGTCTCTCTATTTCATTATTCAAATACAAATATCCAATTAATGCTTCAAATCCAGTTGCATGTTTATAGTCTATAATATCTGCATTTTTAGGAGAAGTGTTTGATTTTTGATTTCTTCCCCTTTTATAAATTTTACTCTCTTCCTCTGTTAATTCACTTTCGATTTCATGAATTATTGATGCTTGAGCTTTAGCCTTTACATACTTTATGGCTAACTTATGCAAATCATTAACTTTTCGCTGTGTATTTTGTCTAATCAAGTGTTCTCTTATATATGTCTCATACACTGTATCACCTAAATATGCTAAAACTAGTGGTGACATAGTAACTAATTCAGTTTTTTCCATTTTTATACCCTTTTCCACTTAACACCTTGTCTTGTGTCTTCTAGTACAATTCCCATATCTAATAATTGTTGTCTTATATCATCCGCTAATTGGAATTCTTTATTTTTCTTTGCGTCAGTTCTCTTTTGTATTAATTCTTCAATGTCTTTATCTAGCACAGTATCCTTTTTCTTATTTACAATATTCAATACTCCTGTAAGCTCATTAAATTCATCTAAACACTTCTTAGCTAACTCTAAAGAAGAATTTTCGTCTACATTAGAATTTATCAACTTAGCCAATTCAAATATAATACTTACTGCATCTGCTGTATTAACATCATCATCCATAGCATCTATAAATCTTTGTCTAAAGTTATCTAATTCTTTAACAAGCTCTACTTCTTTTTCTGTTAGAGATGATTCTTTTAAATTACTTAATGTAAACTCTAATTTTTCTTTGGTATTATACAATCTTTCAAGACCAGCTTTAGCTTGATTTAACATTTCATCACTAAAGTTTACTGGATTTCTATAATGTGCTGATAACATGAAAAATCTCACTATTTCTAAATCATATAGCTTTGATATATCTCTTACTGTAAAGAAATTCCCTTTTGATTTACTCATTTTTTCATCATTTATATTTATATATCCATTATGCATCCAATATTTTGAGAATGTTTTTCCACTTCTAGCTTCACTTTGTGCTATTTCGTTTTCATGGTGTGGGAATGTTAAATCTTGACCACCTGCATGTATATCAATTGTCTCACCTAAGTATCTCTTAGACATAACAGAACATTCTATATGCCACCCTGGTCTACCTTCTCCCCAAGGACTCTCCCATCCTGGTTCTCCTTCTTTTTTTGCTTTCCAAAGAACAAAATCCATAGGATGTCTTTTTTGGTCATTAACTTCAATTCTAGCTCCAGCCTCTAAGTCTTCTTGTTTTTGGCCTGAAAGTTTTCCATATCCTTCAAATTTATTTGTATCAAAATATACATCGCCATTTACTGCATATGCATATCCTTTATCTTCTAATTCTTTTATAAAATCTATAATTTGTTGTATATTATCTGTAACTTGAGGATGAACAGTAGCTCTCTTAATTCCTAATCCATCACAATCTACAAAATACTCTTTTATGTATTTAGTAGCAACTTCTTCTGGAGATATTCCTTCTTCGTGGCTTCTATTTATAATCTTGTCATCAACATCTGTAAAGTTTTGTACATAAGTTACGTCATATCCTCTATACTCTAAATACCTTCTTAGAGTATCAAATATTATAAATGGTCTTGCATTACCTATGTGGATATAGTTATAAACTGTTGGACCACACACATACATTTTTACCTTTCCTTCTTCTAATGGAACAAATTCTTCTTTTGCTCTAGTTAATGTATTATAAACTTTCACACTCATCACCTCACTGTATTTTTATAAATTATTTTCTTAACATCATATATTATATTATAGTTGAAAATTGCAATAAATAATAGTACTACTATCATTTTTCATACTATCCTTCAAATTACATAATAATACTATCACTATTTTCTATTGTTCCTCTAAAAATATCTTTTTTTGAGAAGAACATTTTTCAAAAGTCTCTTCTGTAATCATTTTTTCGTCTTTTAACTTTTCTAAAATTGTAACATATTCTAAGCATAGCTCCTTTAATTCCTTTTTAACATCATCAATATTACTATACATAGTAATTACCCCCTTAATAATTAAATCAAACTAAAATAATAGATTACCTTCTTCTATGCTTAATATTTTTATTAGTTTATTATTCATATTTTATTTATATTTTTGCTTTGCTTTTTATATATTAAATTTATTGACCTAAATACCTTCATTTTGTTAGCCATATCTTTTCACCAAATACTAACACAAAAAAAGTCCGCATCTAAATTAGCGGACTTTTATGACTATAATATATGATTTTTTACATAAGCTATTCTATTTAAGCAAGTTTCTTTTCCTAAAACTTCCATTACTTTTGGTAAATCTGGGCCATGCATTTGTCCTGTCAAAATTATTCTTGACCCCATAAATAAATTTTTCCCTTTTATTTTATACTCTTTTTGTATCTCTTTAAGCATTGTTTGACCAAACTCAGCATTTAATATTTCTGCTTTTTCTATTTTTTCTTGTAAGGCATCTATTAAAGTAGGTATATGTTCTAATTTTAGGAAGTCACTTCCTTCTTCAGTTTCTATCTCTACATTATCTCCAAAGAATATACTCGCATGCTCAGTAACTTCTTTTACATATTGTAATTTTTCTTTAAGCACTGATATCATACTCTTTAAAAATTCATACTTACTAGTAGCTTCTGCTTCTGTTATAAACCCATCTTCTATTAAAAATGGTATAGCTAAATCTGTTAGGTAAGCATCATCACCGTCTTTTATATAATGTTGATTAACCCAGTTTAACTTTTCAGTATCGAATACCCCTCCACTTTTAGATACTCTTTCAACAGAGAAGGCTTTTTCTAACTCTTCCATTGTAAATAACTCTTGATTATCTTCTGGAGACCAACCAACTAATGCTACATAGTTTACTAATCCTTCTGGTAAATATCCTTTTTTCTTAAAATCTTCAACTGCTACATCACCTTGTCTCTTACTTAATTTTTTCTTTTCTTTATTAAGTATATTTGGTAAATGTACAAATACTGGCGCTTCCCATCCAAATGCTTCATACAAATAAACATGTTTTGGAGTAGATGATACCCACTCTTCTCCTCTTATAACATGTGTAATTTTCATTAGATAATCATCTACCACTACTGCAAAATGATAAGTTGGGAATCCATCTGTTTTCATCAAAACTTGGTCATCTAAATCATTAGTATTGAATTCCATGTCTCCTCTAACTAAATCAGTAAATTTAATTATATGATTTTCTGGTAATTTTAATCTTATAACATATGGTACTCCTGCTTTTATATTAGCTTCTACCTCTTCTTTAGATAGGTTTTTGCAGTGACCATCATATTTAGCAGTTTCTCCTGCTGCCTTTTGAGCATCTCTTACTTCATCCAATCTTTCCTTTGTACAGAAACAATAATAAGCTTTTCCACTATCTAAAAGTTGTTTTATATATTCTTGATATATATCTAATCTTTGAGATTGAATATATGGTCCATATTCTCCTTTTTGTATTACTTTTTCATTATCATCTAATATAACTCCCTCATCATGATTGACGCCAGCCCATTTCATAGCATTAAGCATATTTTCTATAGCACCTTCTACCAATCTACTTTGGTCTGTATCTTCTACTCTTAATATATATTCTCCGCCCATTTTCTTTGCAAATAAATAGTTATATAAAGCAGTCCTTAAACTACCTATATGTACAAATCCTGTTGGACTTGGTGCAAACCTTACTCTTATATTCATTTTTACTTCCTCCTGATATTTTATTCAATATAACTATAATATTAAACTAGTACATTGTTTTGCAAGTTTATTTTTAATCAAACTTAATAATAATATCCTTTTTATTCAAAAATACACATGTTTATTATATCAGAAAATACTAGATTTAATTTCATAAATCTTTCTTTTAATCCATTTATTTTTCCAAAAATTAAAGGTATTATTTATAACTATTCATAAATGCTTCTTGTATATGTTTCTTGCGATTAGAATCGTCTTTAACATCATTTAAAGATAAAGTTTTACTTTTAAAATTTTTAATCTTCTCATTCATATTATTATCACCTATTAAAATTATTATTAATCTTAACAGAATAGTAAAAAATAAAAAACTGGGATGTAAAGTATTAAATACTTTACATCCCAACTAAATTATTTTTACATTTATTTAAATATATGATTCTAGTATGCTTTTGCCATTACTACCATATGCTCTGCTTCTTTTCCACAATATACACACTTGTGACCTAAGTTTTCTTGTTCAAAAGGTAAGCATCTTATAGTTGCCCCTGTTTCTTCCTTAATCTTCGCCTCACATTCAGCATCTCCACACCACATAGTTTTTATGAATCCTGGTTTTTCTTCCAAAGCTGTTCTAAATTCATCCATATTTTCAACTACAGATGTGTTATCTTCTCTATGTTTTCTTGCTCTTTCAAACATATCATTGTGTATAATATCAAATAAATCATATACAGCATCAGCTAATCCTTCTAAAGGCATAGCACTCTTTTCTAGAGTATCTCTTCTAAATATCATAGCTTGATTATTTTCTATATCTTTTGGTCCAATTTCAATTCTTATTGGTACACCTTTCATTTCCCACTCATTAAATTTCCATCCAGTTGTATAGTTATCTCTATCATCAACCTCTACTGTTACTCCTTTAGCTTTTAAATCTGCATATATTTTATCAACAGTTTCCATTACATTGCCTTTTTTAGCAGCTATAGGAACTATAACAACTTGTATTGGAGCTACTCTTGGTGGTAAGACTAATCCTCTATTATCACTATGAGTCATTATAAGCCCACCTATAAGTCTTGTAGATGCTCCCCAAGATGTATGATATGGATTAGCTAAGTTACCTTCTCTATCTGCAAAAGTAATATCAAACGCTTTTGTAAAGTGTTGTCCTAAGAAGTGACTTGTACCTGATTGTAATGCTTTCCCATCATGCATCATAGCTTCTATAGTATATGTTCTCTCACCACCTGCAAATTTTTCACTTTCACTTTTTTGACCAGATACAACTGGCATTGCAAGCAATTCCTCACATAAAGCTTTATATATTTCTAATTGTTGTATTGTTTCTTGTTGTGCTTCTTCTGCTGTTTCATGTAATGTATGACCTTCTTGCCATAAGAATTCAGATGTTCTTAAGAAAGGTCTAGTTGATTTTTCCCATCTAACAACTGAACACCATTGATTATAAAGATATGGCAACTCTCTATATGATTTTAGCCATTTAGCATACATTGTACATATTATAGTTTCTGAAGTAGGTCTTACACATAGTCTTTCTTCTAGTTTTTTATTTCCTCCATGTGTTACCCATGCAACTTCTGGAGCAAACCCCTCAACATGCTCTGCTTCTTTGTTTAATAAACTTTCTGGTATCAATAATGGAAAATAACAGTTTTTATGTCCAGTTTCTTTGAATTTTTTATCCATAAATTCTTGCATTTTTTCCCATAAAGCATATCCATATGGTTTTACAACCATAAATCCTTTTACTGGTGCATAATCAACTAAATCAGTCTTAGTTATAACATCTGTATACCATTGTGGAAAATCATCTTCCATCTTTGTTATTTCTTCAACAAATTGTTTTTCATTTTTTGCCATCTTAATTACCTCCTCATTTATTATGTTTTTATACAAAAACACCCTTTTATCTTTTTATATAGATAAAAGGGCATTTATAAAGTACAACTCTGATTATCTATACAGTAGCTTTCTTTAAATTATTATCCTAACTTAACATTGTTTTTGATAAATTCTGCTTTTACTTTTTCACTTATTTCTTCTATTTTAATTAATTCTTTATCTTCTTCATATCTAAGTTTAAATTCTACTTTACCTTCATCAATATTTTTACCTACTGTAATTCTCATAGGTATTCCTATTAATTCTGAATCATTGAATTTAACACCAATTCTTTCATCTCTATCGTCTAACAAGACTTCTACACCCATATCTTGTAAATCATTATATATCTTTTCAGCTAATGACATTTGTTCCTCATTTTTCATATTTGCTGGAACTATCACAACATGATATGGAGCTACTGATAAAGGCCAAATTATACCTTTTTCATCATTATGTTGCTCAATTATAGCTGCTGCTGTTCTTTCTACACCTATACCATAGCATCCCATTATTATAGGTTTTGATTTACCATCTCTATCAATAAAGTTTGCATTCATAGCTTCTGAGTATTTAGTTCCTAACTTAAATATATGTCCTACTTCAACACCTCTAGCTATTTCAAGAGGTTTACCACATACTATACATTTGTCACCTTCTTGAACATTTCTAAAGTCTCCAACTATACCCTCAAAATCTCTTCCATAGTTAGCATTTCTTATATGATACTCAGTCTTATTAGCTCCAACAACTATATTTCTTTGCTCAACAATTTCTTTATCTATAAAGACATAATCAGCATTTACTCCTATTGGTCCAGCAAACCCAACCTCTGCATTAGTTACTTTTCTTACAATGTCGTCTGTAGCAAGTGCAAATTCTATAACAGAACCTATTGCATTAGATACTTTAACTTCATTAACCTCTCTATCTCCTCTTACAACAACTACAACTGTTTTCCCATCTGCTTCATATACTAAAGTCTTAGCAAATTTATCTGGAGAAGCATTTAGGAATTCTTCTAATTCTTTTATTGTAGCTGCTCCTGGTGTATGAACTTCTTCTAATTCCTTCATTTCTTCTTTTTCTGATACTGCATTACAAGACTCTGCTCTTTCTACATTGGCTGCATAATCACATCCACTACAGAATACAACTTCATCTTCTCCAACTTCTGATTTAACCATAAATTCAGCTGATGTAGAACCTCCTATAGCTCCTGAATCTGCTTGAACTGGACTGTTATCTAATCCACATCTATCAAATATACTTACATATGCATCAAACATATCTTGATATGATTTATCTAATCCTGCTTCATCTACATCAAAACTGTATGCATCCTTCATTGTAAAAGTCTTAGTTCTCATAACACCAAATCTTGGTCTTCTCTCATCTCTATACTTAACTTGTATTTGATACAAATTAAGTGGTAATTGTTTATATGAAGTAATCTCTTGTCTTATTATGTCAGTAAAAGCTTCTTCATGTGTTGGCCCAAGGCAGTACTCTCTTTCTGTTCTATCTTTTAACCTAAACATTTCTGCACCCATAGCAGTCCATCTTCCAGATTCTTTCCACAATTCTGATGGAAGTAAAGCCGCACATAGTATTTCTTGACAATCTTTTTTATTTAATTCTTCTCTAATTATTTGCTCAATTTTTTTAAATACCCTTAACCCCATTGGTAATTGATTATAAACCCCTGAAGTCATTTTTTTTATCATTCCTGACCTTACCATTAATTGATGGCTTGTAATTTCAGCATCTGCTGGAATCTCCTTCAATGTTGGCATAAACATTTTAGACATTTTCATTAATAAATTCCTCCTGAATATTGTTTTCCTGAAAATATAAAAAACCTCTCATCTCTATACAAGTATAGAGACGAAAGGTTTGATTTCCGCGGTACCACTCTAGTTAGCTATATAAATAGCTCTCTTTAGGGAATGTAACGGTTCCTACCGTAAAGATTTTTATACCTTTAAGCTAAAAGACAGGTTCAAAGACTTCCTCTTGAAAACTCTCACCTCTGTTTTCTCTCTGTGAAGATTTCATCATTTTACTATTTCTTTATCATAGCTAATTTTATATTTATATTAATTTTACTTAAATTCACATATTATAGATATTCTATATAGGCCTATTATTTGATATCCATTAAACTTATTACTAATAATATATTAATTATTCTGACTTGTCAATAATAATAAACAAATACTTTGTGAAGCTATTCCTTGTTTTGCACCTGTAAAACCAAGACCTTCTTCTGTAGTTGCTTTTATATTTATGTTTTCAATATCTGTATTTAAAACTTTTGCTATATTTTTTCTCATATTCTCAATGTGGGGAGCCATCTTAGGACTTTGAGCAATTATAGTACTATCTATATTTCCAATTTTATACCCTTTGCTTGTTATTAGATTATATACATGTTCTAGTAATTTCATACTATCTATTCCCTTATATTTTTTATCTGTATCTGGGAAATGCTTACCTATATCGCCTAAAGCTAGTGCCCCCAAAATAGAATCCATTATTGCATGTATCAATACATCAGCATCAGAATGACCTAGTAAGCCCTTATCATGTGGTATCTCTACTCCACCAATTATAAGTTTTCTTTCTTCTGCCAATTTGTGTACATCATATCCCAATCCTATTCTCATATAATTCTCCTTCTACTATTCACTTCATCTATTTTTTCCATGTTTAATATTTGTTCTGCTATATTTAAATCTTCTGGACTCGTTATTTTTATATTTTCATAAGAACCCATTACCATCGTAACACTTTGCCCTATATTTTCTACTAGCATTGAGTCATCTGTTCCATAATAATTAGTCTTATACGCTTGTTCGTAAGCATTTATTATAAGATTATATTCAAAAGTTTGAGGGGTTTGTGCCGCCCACAATAGTCTTCTTTCTGGAGTTTCTTGTACTGTACCATCAGATACTATTTTTATAGTATCACTTACTGGTACACCTACAACTACGGCCTTTTTTTCTTTAGCCATTTTTATAGATTCATTTATTATTCTGTGGTCTACAAAAGGTCTCGCTCCATCATGAATAAGTACTATATCACAATTTTTATCTAGTTTTTTTAATCCATTATATATTGAGTCTTGTCTTTCTTTTCCGCCATATGCTATTTTTATATTTTTAAAGTTATATTTATTTATTATATTTTCCTTAAAAAAATCTTCCTCTTCTTTTTTTATACATACCACAATTTCATCTATATTTATATTTTCGTAAAAAACTTGAATTGTATGCGCTATGATTTCTTTTTCTCTTAATTTTATGAACTGCTTATTTACGTCTAAGTTCATTCTCCTTCCACTTCCTGCCGCAACAATTATAACACTATACATGGTATCACCTCGTATTTTATTTTTACCTATCATTTATTAAAACTTTTAATGTTTTTATATTTTAACCATCTGATTAATTATATATTAAATTTTCAGTTGTATAAATAGGTAATATCCATTTTCTAACCTAAAATATGTGCATCTGTTGCAAATTATATTGATTTTTCAATAACTTCATCTTTTTATTTTACAACTTTGTAACAGTTTGTATATCTATAAAAAATGTTTAAACCTCTAGATTGATATAAAACAAGTTTATCAATCTAGAGGTTTTGTATTAGAATATTAAATTAATTAAATCTATGTAATTCGGATAATTTTCTAAAATATTGTTTTTTATTTCTTGTTTATCAAAATCTACTTCTATCAATTTATCCATATTGACTATACCATCTATACAAGAAATAAAACATTTTGATATTTTCCATTTATTAACATGTAAATTGATTTTCCTTCTATTGTCAATTGGTAAAACTATTTGAAACTTAGGCGTTTTATTATATATCCATTCTGTTTTTTTATATTTATCTTCTACCAGATTGTATATACTTTTGATATCATCATCGTCTAATTCAATTTCTTTTATATTTTTTATATTATTTTTTATATAATCAACACAATAATCTAAAAAATAGTTTATATCTTTTTTGAGTAGAAAATTAATATTTGTAACTTTACTTGAAACAGACTTAGTTGCCTTTGATTCTGTTGATTTATCTGAATTTAAATACTTAGTTAATTTATTTAAATCTGAATCATAAAGAAGAGTTCCATGATAAAGAGAATTTTGCCTTTTTATAGATTGTGCAGAACCAGAAATTTTTTTACCATTTAAAAATAAATCTTTTCTTTCTGTTATAGATACATTTAATCCCAATGATAAAAGCATACTTTGCATAAATTTAGTATGTTCTAAAAAATCGATTTCATGAAGATTCCTATTTTTTTGTATAAATGACATATTGATATTTCCTAAGTCATGATACACAGTACCTCCACCAGATATTCTTCTTAAAATGGGAATTTCACCATTTTCAATAACATCATAATGTATCTCCTGATATGGATTTTGATTTTTTCCTATAAAAATGGATTCTTCATTTCTCCATATGATTATGATATCATCATTATATTTCTCATTTAAAAATAGATACTCTTCTAGAGCTAAATTAAAGTAAGGATTGGTGTTTTTGTTTAATAAGTAATACATAAAAATTCAGACTCCTTTTATATTTTATCTTACTATTTATTTTAAATTAAAATAAGTTTATATAGTATTTAACTTTAAATTATTCTTTCTAAATCATTAAACCTATTATAACATAATACAACTCCTTACTATTACTGAACATCTGTGTTTTTTATTATTCTGAGAGTTTTATTAAATTTACTTATCCTGACCATACACATTAAGAAATACATTTCTAGCTCTTTGAACTTCTTCATCTGGTAATAATACTGGTGTCCCAATTGATTTTGCTAAATAATATACTTTTGCTGCATCTTCTAACATTACAGCTGCGGTAAGTGCATGCTTTACAGATGGACCAACTGCAATCACTCCATGATTTGCCAAAAGACATGCTCTCCTATTACCTATTACATCAATAACACATTTTCCCATCTGATTAGATGTTGGTGGTGAAAATTTTGCAACTGGAACTGAACCTCCTACCTCATTTGCAAGAGTTGTACTTGCACACTCTATAGACTCATTTAAAATTGCAAAGCAACTTGAATATGTAGAGTGTGTATGTATTATACTATTTATATCATCTCTATGTTTATATATATATAAGTGGTCTGGTGAATCTACTGATGCCTTCCATTTACCATCTACAGTATTTCCATCTATGTCTATTAAAACAATATCACTTGGTGTAAGATTTCTATAATCCATTCCACTTGGTGTGATTGCTATATATCCAGTTTCTTCATCTCTTCCACTTACATTTCCTCCTGTCAATGTAACTAAATTATAGTTTAGAAGGTCTAAAGACGCTTGTAATACCTCTTTTCTCAAATTTTCTAATAACATTAGCTAAATCCTCCCATTTATTAGAAACATAGTTCTATATGTTCCTGTTATATATCTTACACAATAAGATTTTATTTCCGCTATTTTGATTGAAAATTCTAAAAAACCTTTATAAGATTTAAACTTATCTCTTTATACTAAACATAAGCCAATTTTAATTTGAAATTTTCATTTTTTATAGTTCATTACTCTTTAATCTTTTATTTCTAAATTTTAATGATTCTGGATGCAAACATTCTTCTAATTCAATAAAATAATTATATAGTTCTGTATTGTCATTAAACATGTTTGTTTTTATCCAATATCTCCCCTTAATAAAACTACCATCATTAATTTTTAGATACATTTTTTTGTCATGAAATTCTCTTATTCTTATTTTTTTTATATCTTTAATTTCATACTCATGTATAGAATTAAATGAACTAAAATATATATATTTATTGTCCATAGTAATCATGTTAGGATTACTTGAGGATACAAAAGTATTAAATATTCCATAAGTACAAATAACTATCATCAAGCTATATATATTAATACTAGGATTTATATAATTATTAAATAGTGCATAAATCAATATTAAAATCATAAAAATCCCTGGTATTGTTACACTAACTATATATCTTTTAGAATCATATATATATTTTTTCATAATTTATACACTCCTTAATAAAATTACATTTAAGCTTCATCTTGTGTAGATAATACTTTATTTTCCTTTATTATTCTACTTCTATTATAGATAGCCATCCCTAAAGCTATAACTGCCAAAATTATTCCTCCAATTACTTTGTAATTCATAATTTTTACAAATACCCAGCTTAATGGATTTGCTCCATCACAAATACTTGAAATCATAGTTGCTCCTTCAGGCATTTTAAAGCTTGCATTTAAAGCCATTTGAGTAAATAGTGGTGCTAAATTAGTTGCTATTAATAGCCCAGAAGTAATAATAACTATTCCTATTATTAAAGTTCTAAATACATTTCCTTTTGTAATTGGAACGATTAAAACAAGTGCAAATGGTATTACAGCTAAATCTGCAAATGGTAAAACTTTATTACCTGGTAATATAGCTGCTATAACTATAGTTAGAGGCACTAGTACTAATGCAACTGACAATGTAACAGGGTGTCCTATTCCTACTGCAGAATCTAAACCGATGTATATTTTACCTCTATTTTTAAATCTCTTTTCAATAAATTCTTGTGCTGCCTCTGATACTGGCAACAAACCTTCCATTAATAAAGCCGCCATTTTGGGAATTAGTATTAAAACAGCTCCCATAGTTATCCCTAACTGCAATATACCTTTTATGTCATACTTGGCTGCAATACCAATTATTATCCCTATTAAAGACCCCATTATTAAAGGTTCTCCAAATAGGCCAAATTTTTTTTGTAATGTATCAGCATTTATTTCAATTTTATTTATCCCTGGAATCAAATCTAATACTTTATTTACAACTATAGCAATTGGAACAAATGCTTGTGTAAATCCATGAGGAAGAGATATACCTGGCATCCCTAAGTATTCTTCTATCCCTGGGGCTGTTAAGTCTGCCATTACTAAAACAATTACCATATTTGCTACTGCTGCAAATACTCCCCACATAACACTTTGCGTAGCCCCTGCCACCAAAGCTCCTGTAAATGCAAAATGCCAGTAATCCCATATATCTACATCGACAGTTTGAGTTGTATTAGTAATTAACATAACTATATTTACTACAAGTCCTATTGGAATAATTAAAGCACCCACTGTTGATGCAAAAGCTATAGCTGATGCTGCTGGCCATCCAACATCTATTATGGATAGGCTTAATCCTAAGTTCTTAACCATTTGTTGTGTAGCTGGACCTAAGTTATCTGTTAACAAAGCTATAATAGTATTAAGACCTATAAATCCAACTCCTACTGTTAAACCAGCTCTTAAAGATTTTCCAAGCTTTGTACCTAATATCAAGCCAAAAATACATATTATTATTGGCATCATTACTTGTGCACCCAAACCAACAATGAAATTTAATATCGCCATCTAAATTTCCTCCTTCATTTAATTTTCAGTCTCTAAAACCGCAAGATTTTAGAGACTATTTCATTTAAAAATTCAAATTATAATTCTAATTTTTCAAGAACTTCTTTGATTAATTTATCCATTCCTACTCCAGTTAAAAAAGGCAGTCCATTTATTACAGGTGTTTTTATACTACTAGATATTTGTGTAGTACAGATTATTAAATCATAATCTGGTGCTTTTGAAGCTACCTCTACTACTTTACATTGTGTAATACTAACCCTATCTAATTTACCAGCTTCTTCTAATGCCTTCTTTAACTTGTTTATAGCAATTGTTGAAGTACATACTCCTGTTCCACATGCAACTAATATTTTTTTAGCCACATTATTCACCCCCATTAAAATTATTTTATTTTTAAAGATATCTGTAATTAGAAATCTTTGATAACTTTTTATATTTTTAATACTATTTTTGTATGTTTAATTATTCAACTTATAATTTAATAAATTACTTAAACTTTCTTCTCTTAAATCAATAATATTATTTAACATATTTTCATCTTGGAATATGGTCATAAGTCTTTCTAATAGTTGTAATTGCTCTTGTGGCTCTTTAACTGCCAGCATAAATATAACCTTTACATCAATTTCAGTGTCATCTGTACCCATCATTATGAATTTTACAGGTTTATTTAATATGCCAATAGCTATCCCTGGTTCATTTACATGGACTATATCTGTATGCGGTATTGCTACTCCATAGATTCCTGTTGGCAGTCCTGTAGCATATTTTTTCTCTCTTGCTATAACTGCTTCTATATAACTTTCTTTTACATATTGTTCGTCAAACAAACGTTGTCCTAAAAACTTCAAAGCATCTTCATTACTTGATACTTCAATATCTTTAAAAATTAAATTACTACTGATTATTTGCATTGACTCCATCTAATATCATCTCCCTAATAAAATCTCTATCTTTAATGTTTTTAATTTTTTTAAATTCATCTGTTTCTATAAATGTAAGTAGAGTATTCAATGGATTAAAACATTTCTGGTCTACAGCTAGTAGAAGTATTATTTTTACTTTGTTTTTACTCCATACAATAGGATTTTTTAAGATAGCTATGCTTATTGCTGGTCTGATTACATCAATCCCATCTGTATGAGGTATTGCTATTCCGTCTGACAACTCAGTTGGAAATAAATTATCTCTTTCCACTACTTTTTTATAGAAATTTTTTGTTACATAGCCTTTTTCTCTAAGTTTTTTGCTCATGTATTTAAGTACTTCTTCTTTTGATTTAATTTCTAAATCTACAAATATGTCTTCTTTTTGGATTAAATCAGATAATTCATATTTTTTATTTGTTTTAGCAATTTGATTTGTATCAATTAAGTTATTTATTTGATTTAATTTTGTTTTATCATTAATGTCTACTAGGCTAAAAAATGGGATGTTTGGTATCTGAGGGTCAATTGTTCCAACTATTGCGATTACATTTTTTTCATTACTTATTTGTTTTATCTCTAAATCAAGACTTGGATATTCAATCATACCAATAGTCTCTATATCAACCTTTTCATTTATCCCTTTAATGCTTTCCTCTAAACTTTGCTTTATCTTGCAAGCTCCTCCTAATCCAGTAATACATAATGTTACAATTATAGGCTTTCTATTGTATACTTTTGAGTTGTTCTCTTTGCTAACTTTATCTTTTACTAATGGTTCTATATTTTTAACTTCATCAACTATCTCATCTATTGTTAAATCTGGTAGAACTGCTCTTCGTATGACTTCTATACAGAGTAATGTATCAAATCTAGATATTGTTCTTATATCAATCCCTGTTTTTCCAGAGATAATATCTCCAAAGTACGAAAGGGAACCCATATCAACTAATATAATTACTCCTCTTCCTTCATCAATATCTTTTATTACAGTAGTAGCTTCTTCAATCATTTCTTCTGGCTTTTTCTCAAATGGCATATCCAAATACCTTGCATGATTAATACCTAATAACTTATTGGTAACCTCACATACAGATGACGCGACTCTTCCATGAGCCATTAGAAGTACACCTATCTTTTTTTGTTCAGAAATTTCTCCTCTACTACTCATTTTAAAATATATTGCTATTATACCTATTTCTTCTTTTGGCAAATTTATATTGTATCTTTCCTTTAAATGTTGTGCTACCTTTTCTGCTACAGAATACTCTAATGGATAGTTTCCTATTATCTCTTTTAAATGAGCATTTGATATTACTTTTCCTTCTTTTAATCTTTCAAAAGCTGCTTTTAAATGAATTGCTAGACATAAGTGTAGATTTGGTTCTAATGAATTAAGATACTGTGATGCTATTTTGATTACTTCACAAGTTAACTCTACAATGTATTTTCCAACAATCGGACTTATATCAGGTAAATTCTCAGTGATAGAAACTTTCTTAACTTGTTTTATGTACTTCTGAATACAGCTTTCTAATTCTCCTCCAACAATCCTGTTAATAACATCAAAGTCTAAACCTTGTTCTAATAAATCAATGTGTCTCCTTTCAGTAAGCTTGTATATTTCATCTGGGAAAGTATATATATCTTCATTTTTCTTTTCTATCTCAACTTGAAGGTCTGAATCTATAATTAAATCTCCATCTACATAATTTTCTATCTTTCCTCTACAATTTCTTATCCTTATTAGACCTTGTTTCACATACCCAGGTACATCTGATATATTTATAGTTACTTCTTTTTGTTTATTTGTAAGTTGATTTAATAGTCCTCTAGCACAAGCTACTTGAATATCACTTCTAAGCTGACCTACATTTCCTATACAATCGTAAAGCATAAGAGCTTTTAAGACATCTGATTTTATGTGTATGTTTGCTCCCATTCGTTGGGCTTCTATCAAGAAAAAATTGTTTATAATGTCAAATCTTTCGTTTAATGGTCTTGCAACTAATTCTGGGATTTCAATTGTCACAGGTATACGTCTTTTAAAGGTATTAAGTAAATGAGAATCTATTGGCTCAGAAGTTGCAGAAATAATCATTACATTTATTTTATTTGTAAGCTTTGTTTCTCCTAATTTTCTAACCATTCCTTTATCAATCAATTGAAAGAGTATTTCTTGACCTTCATAAGGCAATCTATGTATTTCATCTATAAACAATATACCCCCATCTGCTTTTGATACTAATCCTTCTTTAGTTTCATCAGCTCCTGTAAAAGCACCCTTAACATGACCAAATAATTGAGATAACAAAAGTTGTGGATTTTCTGAGTAGTCTGCTGCATTGAAAACTATAAATGGTGCATTTTTAGGAAATCTAGATGATTCTACTGCAAAGTTATACATGCACTCTGCTAACTCGCTTTTTCCAACACCAGTTGGACCCATAATAATAGTATGCAACCCATGGGGAGGATAAAGTATAGCTGCCTTAGCTAATTTGACGATTGTACTTAAACTTCCAGTACTTCCTATTAATTTATCAAAGGCCACATCTATTTTTTCTTCTTTAGCATTTAGTTCCTCTTTTTTATCATCATTTTCTTTATCATGTTTTAAATCACCAGAATCTTGGATTTCTTTTAAATACTGTATAACTGTAAATCTTGATACAGTAAATCCAATACTATTTAATCTTCTTGTTATATCATTTTTATTTATATTTTTTTCTTCTTTTACAATATCTTTTATAGCTTTAATCAAAACAACTTTTCTTCTTTGTCTAGAATCTTCTATTTTTAATTCATTTCTTAAAAAGGTAACATCTTCTCTTCGAATATTTAACATACTTGAAATTGCTTCATCTGTTAAAGGATTTTTCTTATCTTCATTTTCAATTAAGCTTTTTATTCTTTGCCTCATTTCTAATTGTCCCTCCTTACTATTTATATAAGCAACTTACATGCCACATAGTGTTTTTTTTGTGCCATTTTTTACTTCATAAACTTATAACGTTTAAATTAAGCTATTCTTTTATTTAAATATTAAGAAAATTTTTTTTATTTTTCACAAATAATACTTTCGTAAAAAACAAAAAAATCTTTTCTCTTAAATTTTTCTGTAATAAATCTAAAATGACACCCTTATTCTATATTACTATCTTTTTTGTACAACAAAAACTACAAATAACCTTATGATATATTTTTCCAAAAAGAAACCCCTTTTGTATAAATAAATACATTTATACAAAAGGGGTATGGCTAAGTGAGTTTTTAAAGATTTTATATATTATATAAACTTAGGTTAATAGCTTATTTTTTTGGTAAATGTAAGCATTCACCACTTACATCTGCTAAAGCTTCCATCAGAGCTTCTGAAGTACATGGGTGACCAAAAATCAAGTCACTAGCTTCATCAGCAGGTATTTCTAATGCTTTAAATGATGCTGCATGATTTATAAGTTCTGCTACACCATATCCAAACATATGCACACCTAAAATTTCCCCATACTTAGCATCTGATATTACTTTTACATATCCTTGCTCTTGTCCAGAAGCTAAAGCTCTTCCATTTCCAGCAAAGTTAAATTTACCAATTTTTATATTATATTTTTGTTTAGCATCTTCTTCTGTAAGTCCAACTGATGCAACCTCTGGAACTGTATAAACACAACTAGGTAATGCACTTAAATCTGCTTCTTCATCCATACCTAAAGCATTTGAAGCTGCTACTTCTCCCATTTTAAAAGCTGCATGAGCTAGCATTATACCTCCAGTAACATCACCTACTGCATATATACTTGGTACACTTGTTTCCATTTTGCTATTTACAACTATTGAACCTCTATCTATTTTAATATCTAAGTCTTCTACACCAGATAGATTAGCTTGTCTTCCTATAGCATATAGACCTAAATCTGCCTTTATTGGTTCTTCTCCTTCAATACATACTATTATTTTATTTCCTTCTTCTTTAAATTCAGAAACTTTCTTTTCAGTTAATATAGTTATTCCCTTTTTCTTAAGTGAATCTCTTAAAGACTGGCTCAATTCTTTGTCCATTCTTGGAATTATTCTGTCTTCCATTTCTATTATAGTTACTTTAGAACCTCTTGAGTTGAATATCTCTGCAAATTCACAACCTATTACTCCACCACCAATTATTACTAACTCTTCTGGTACTATGTCTAAATCTAAAGCTCCTGTACTAGTTATTATTAATTTTGATTCTATTCCTTTTATTGGTAAGATTCTCACCTTAGAACCAGTGGCAATTATTGTATTTTCTGTATCTAAAACTTTTCCATCTGATAATATTACTTTATGGGCTTCTTTAACAGTAGCTTTAAGATTAAAGACATCTACACCTCTGCTTTTTAACAATCCACCAACACCAGCTGTAAGTTTTTTTACTACTCTATTTTTATACTTTATAGCCTTTTTTATATCTTGTTCCTTATCAACAGATACTTTTACACCTCTTTTTGATAATTGTTCAATTTCTTCTAATATTTCTACTGTTTTTACATAAGTTTTTGTAGGAATGCAACCTCTATTTAGGCAAGTTCCTCCTAATGTGTCCTCTTCTACTAATGCAACTTTGCCTCCTAATATAGCTGATTTTAGTGCTGATAAATACCCTCCAGGTCCTCCACCTACTACTACCACATCATAATCATGATTACTCTCTTTTTTAATTGTCTTTTCTTCTTTTATTTCTATTTTTTCTGTTTCAACAATTAAATCTTCTTTTGATACGTTTCCAGATAAGTATTTAGCCTTTATTTCTTCTTGCTTTTCTCCCTTTTCTGCTATTACACCTATTACTGTAAATACTGGTAATACTTCTCCTTCTTCTTTATGTATAATTGCAGCAAGTATACCTTCTCCTTCTGATTCTATTTCCATGTTGACTTTATCTGTTGTTATCTCTAGTATAGGTTCTCCAATTTTTACTTCTTCGCCTTCTTGTTTTAGCCAAGATACTATAGTACCTTCTTCCATAGCTACTCCAGCTTTTGGCATTATGACTTCTACTGACATAGGCTATCCTCCTATTTATTTTTTATATATTTTAGTTAATCATCTTATATTCATACAGATATCTTTTACATACAATAATTTTAAATCTAGTAAAATTAAATACATCTTTTTATGTGGTCTATTCAATCTATTTACATAAAGAGTAAAATATCAAAACCTATATAAGCATTGCTAATGGATTTTCTAATAATTCTTTTAAATCTTTTAAGAATTTTGCTGCTACTGTACCATCTATTATTCTATGGTCTGATGTTAATGATAAATTCATTATAGGTTTTATTTTAGCCTCTCCATTTACTGGCACAAACTTATCTTGAGTTGCTCCTACCCCAAGTATCGCACTTGAAGGCATATTTATTATAGGTGTAAATGTCGTTATACCATACATTCCAACATTGCTTATAGTAAATGTATTACCTTCTTGGTCTGCTGGTAGAAGCTTTCCTGTTTTTACTTTTTCAGCAAGTTCTTTGCTTTCTTTGGCTATTTCTTTTAGCGGTTTTTCATTTACATTTTTTACTACTGGGACATATAAACCTTCATCTAGTCCAACAGCAATAGCTATATTTATATCTTTATATCTAAATATTCCATTATCTGTCCATGCTGAATTTAATGCTTGATGCTTTGGAAGTACTCTAGATACAGCCATTACTATTAAATCTGTCATTGTTAATTTTACTCCAGTTGATTCTTTTACTGTATCTATTAATTTTGCTCTAAGCTCTTTAAGTTCTGTAGCATCTACCTCTATATTGAATGTAAATACAGGAGCACTGAAGTAGCTTTCTGACATTCGTTTTGCTACAGTTGCTCTCATTGGATTTGGCTTTTCGAACTCTCCTTCTACTGTATTAAACGTACTTAAATTCTCATGTTTTGATTTTATTTCTTTTGTTTCGTTAGATTTAGATACATCAGTTGATACGATAGTCTCTTGTGTATGTGCCTTTTCTATATCTGATTTTTTTATTTTTCTATTGTATCCAGTACCTACAACATTTTCTAAATCTATATTTAAATCCTCTGCTATCCTTTTTGCTAAAGGAGTTGCTTTTACTTTATTATTTTTTAGATAGTTTAACACATCCACTAGATGTATTCTTCCATTTTCTCCACTTCCAACCAGCCAATCTAACTCTATATTGTCTTTTCTTGCTTGGTTTTTGGCTGCTGGTGTGGCTTTTACTTTATTTGCCACCATTTCTATCCCCCCTTATCTAACAATTAAAGATTTTATTGCATCTTCTATTTCATCAATTCTTGGGACTACTGCTTTTTCTAGCTCTGGATTATATGGTATTGGCACATCTTTTCCACATATTCTTTTTACTGGTGCATCTAAATAATCAAATGATTCACTTTCTGTTATTAATGCTGATATTTCTCCACCTAGACCACCAGTCTTAGCTGCTTCATGGCAAATTAAAACTCTACCAGTTTTACATACACTCTTTATGATTGTCTCTTTATCTAATGGATATAAAGTTCTTAAATCTATAATTTCTACATCTATATTTTCTTTTGATAGGTTTTCTGCAGCTTCTTCAACACTTTGTAACATCCTTCCATAAGTGATTACTGTAACATCAGAACCTTCTTTTTTAATATCTGCCTTTCCAATATCAATTACATAATCTCCCTCTGGGACAATTCCTTTTTTTCTATATAACAATTTGTTTTCAACAAATATTACTGGATTATTGTCTCTTATAGCTGCTTTTAATAATCCCTTAGCATCTGCTGGTGTTGAAGGTGCAACCACTTTTACTCCTGGTACATGACAAAACCATGCTTCCAAACTTTGTGAATGTTGTTCTGCTGAACCAGTTCCAGAACCTCCAGGACATCTAACAACCATTGGAACCTGAGCCTTCCCACCAAACATATATCTCATTTTTGCTGCTTGATTTACAATCGCGTCCATAGATATTGTAACAAAATCCATAAACATTACTTCCATAATTGGTCTTAACCCAGTTGCCGCTGCACCTGCTGCTGCACCTGCTATAGCTGCCTCTGATATAGGAGTATCTCTTACTCTTTCTGGGCCAAATTCATCTATCATTCCCACTGATACGCCAAATGCTCCTCCATATATCCCTATATCTTCTCCCATAAATATTACATTTTCATCTCTTCTCATTTCTTCTGACATTGCTTCTTTTATTGCTTGTGCATATGTTAATTCTCTTGTACTCATTTTTATTTTCCTCCTTTACTATTTTTAGTCTGCATATACATCATCTAATAAAGATTCTATTTTTGGATTTGGGCTATTTTGAGCAAATTCTACTGCATCTTCTATTGATTTTTTAGCAAAATCTTCAATTATATCTAATTCATTTTCATTTGCCATATTATTTTCTATAAGATAATTTCTTAAAAATTTTATAGGGTCTTTTGCCTTCCACGATTCTATCTCTTCTTTCGTTCTATATACATTTGCATCTGATTTTGAATGACCTAGCCATCTATAAGTCCTACTTTCAATTAATACAGGCCCTTCCCCTCTTCTACATTTTTCAGCAGCTTTTTGTACTGTTTCATATACTTCTATTGGATTATATCCATCTATTGATATTCCTTCTATACCATAAGATGCTGCTCTTGTTGCAACACTATCTATATTCATGTGACGTTTTATACTTGTTGACATGCCATATAGGTTGTTTTCACAATAAAATATTATTGGTAATTTCCATATTGATGACAAGTTTATTCCTTCATGAAATGTACCTTCATTTGATGCACCATCACCAAAACTACATAAAACTATTTTTCCTGTCTTTTTATATTGTTGTGTAAGTGCAGCGCCAGGAGCTATAGTAAGACCTCCACCTACGACTCCATTTGCTCCTAAGTTACCTGACTCAATATCTGCTATATGCATTGAGCCTCCTTTTCCTTTACAAAATCCAGTTTCTTTTCCCATAAGCTCAGCCATCATTTTATTTAAATCTATTCCCATTCCTATAAATTGGCTATGACCTCTATGAGTTAATGAAACCAAATCTCCTTTTTCTAATGCCATTACTGCGGCTACACTTGAAGCTTCTTGACCTACTGATAAATGAGTTGTTCCATGTACCATACCTCTTGCAAAAAACCAACTAACTTTCTCTTCAAACTTTCTAGCTTGATTCATTCTCTTATACATTTCAAGTAATGTTTCTTTTGATAATGTCATATCAATTCCCTCCTATTAATTTTTATCTATATTTCTATTAGTCACAATCTTCTAATAATTCAAGTGCTAAACTGTGATTAATTGCTAAGCTATTTATAAATTTGGCTTTTAATGATGCTTTTATTGCTTCTATCTTTTCATCTCCTGAAGCAACACCTATTGTTCTTTTTATCTTTTTTAAATCATTTAGTTTTACCCCTAGTACCCTTTGATTAAATTCAAGTATAGAAGTTTTTCCTTCCTTATCAAAAGCTTGCAAACAAATTGCGCCTATTGAGTTATACTTTTTTAAATCCTCTATATCTTCTTCATGCATATATCCAGAAGCCATTATTGTTGAGTTTAAACTCATAGGATTTCCTATACCTACAATTGCAATAGTTGTTTTATCTATTAAGTCTAGTACTTCTTTAATTTTTTCATCCTTACAAAGCTTTTCTTTTGTAGATAAATCAGACATCACAGCAGGAGCATGTAATAACTTAAAATCTCCTCCAAAAGCTCTTGCTAAACTTACAGCTATTTGATTTGCGTGTATATCTATTTCATTATCTCCAATTCCTCCTAGTAAAGGTATGAACGTAACATTTTTACAGTTGCTTTTTTCTACATATCTAGGAATTTCTTTTAGAGTTGTTCCTATGGAAACCCCAATTATATCATTTTCTTTTACTACTCTGGTAAGATATTCAGACACAGCTCTTGCTAATTCTTGTTTTTGTGTTAATGAGTCTTGTTTATCATCTACCACTATTACTTCTTTCAATTTATATTTTCTTTCTAAACTTCTTTCTATTTTTTGATAGTCATTTTTTAAAACATCAACTATTTGTATTTTTACTATTCCTTGCTCAAAAGCTTCTTTTAATATTCTTGATATTGTTGGTCTTGATATTCCCAATTGATTCGCTATTTCTTGTTGATTCAAATTATCTTCATAATAAAGTGAACAACACTTCATCATTAACCTTAAGTCTCCAATTTTTTTCATTTTCCTTCCTCCAAAATCAAGATTTTTCAATTATTTTTACATTTGTTCAATGATTTTACTTAATTTCAATAACATTATAGAAGGGGTTCGTATAAAAAGTCAACTGTTTTTTTTGTATAATTAAAAATAAGTTATTACATTAAATTAAGGAATACTTTTTTTATTTCTTGTTTGACCACTTTACCTGATAATTTGCTCAATAAGTATTTTGTCTAAAGGAAATTATACAATCGCCAAAAAAGATTTTACTAAAGATGGTAAACTAAAATTGTACTATTTTATGTATAAAGAAATTATTATAAATATAAAGGCATTAAGCAATAAACTTTAAGAAACTGAGATTGAACGAGAATAACTTGAAGTTTCAAAAACTCATTGACTTGCTGATATATCACATGATTTGAAAACACTATTATCATATATCACAGGATATTCATATCTAATGCTTAATAAAAACCACCGCTTTAGTGAAGAAGAAAGTATGATATTTTTAGATAATATATATAAAAAGTGAGTATATAATGAAAAGTTAATAGACAATTTAAGTCTGACATTTTTTATAGATTTTTCTGGAAAAATACAGCTTAAACATACACAATTTGAAATGATTGCCTTTCTTCAAAACCTTATTGCCAATGTTGCCAATAATCCAAAATCTGAAAAGCAGATATTTGGATTTCATACAGATTTAGAACATTTACATTAATACTACTGACAATGGTGTTGGAATAAACACGGAGAAAAGGTACATCATTTCAAATTACATTAAAACAAGATAAAGTTTAAATTATTATATAAAAATCCCAAGTTAAAATAAACTTGGGATTTTTGTGTAATAATTAATTTTTGTAAAATTTTTTCTTTAAAGTTATTTTGTCAAAATAAATTCAAATTAACATATCATCAATATTTATATAGAGACTATATGTAACTTATTCTTTTAATACTATCAGATTTATACTTAATATAATCATAGCTACAATTACATAAATAAAAGCTGTGGCTGATGACACAATTCCAGAGTCATTTACTAAAAGAGTTACAAAACATCCTGCTATTGATGCTATAAAACCTTTAAATACAATTGGATATTCATCAATTAATTGTTTAAAATATCTAATCTGATTAATCATAAGAATTAAGATAACTCCTATCCCAGTTAATAGTATATTTACCCATGCACTGGTTTGAGCTAGCTTCAAGTTCATCTCTATCTTTCTGCCAAATGTTTGTATTATTTCTCCTGGTCCATTAAAGTAAACTTCTTTTACAAACATACCTAAATGTGAGTTACTTCCTGAAATCATATCTATAGCTACAAAGGCGCCTAAAACAAGCAATACTGCTACACCTAATAATACAACTTTTTTAAAGTCTATTTTTACATTATATATCAATAGTATAAATAGTAAAAATGCAACACATTCAGAAATAGCAGTTCCAACATTTGCACCCATAGCTGGAGATGCACTCGTAATTAAGATAACTAAAGAAAATACTATTACAGACCACTTTGGTATCTTTTTATATGTAAGCAAAATCGCAAATGTAAATATTGCACTACCTATTGCCACTCCTTGATATTCATTTCCTACTCCGTAGTATCTAGCCCCAATTATACAATCATAACTCATTACATTACTTTTCATTAAATATGAACCAAATGCAGAATCAATAACCATAATCAATATAGTTAAACCTGTAAAGAATAACATATTTTTTAAATCATTCTTTATCAGAACTTTGCTTATTAAGTATATAGTAAGTGTTATTATAATTATTCCTAAAGATATTGCTACTGGTGTTTTAAAATTCATTATTGGAGTTATCATAAATGATAATGGCATTACTATTCCTATTTTTAGAAATTCTTTTAATATAAAAAATATTGTTTCTTTGTGATTTTTCGATATATGCTTTCTAAATAGAATTAGAATCATAGCAACTATCCATGACAAAAATACTATACTTACAAATCCATTAAGTATTGTAGACCTTATGCTTGAAACAGATACTATCTTTTGGTATTCATCCATCAGATACTCTTTATTATCATCTCTGTTAATAAGTTCATACTTCTTTCCAACCATATTTTGATTTTTTATATCAAAGTTATTTAATATCTCAGCTCCAATATCTAGATTAGTAACAATACCTTCTCTTCTAGTAGTTGAAGATGATAACATCCCTTTTCCATTGCCATTTAATTTTATTATTGGAGAAAGCCTTCTTTTATTTTTATAATCTAAATCACTTGGAAATGCACTAGCTATGTAAACAGTATCATTTTCTCCAACCATAGAAAATATATTTTTTAAATATTCATCTATGTTTTTTTCTATCTTGTCTTTCATGTTTTTATATGTTTTTTCATTCAAGTTAGATTTATATAAATCTAACCTATATGTATCTCCAAGTTCTACAAAAACTACATCACTATTTTTATAAGCTTCTTTAGTTTCAGCAACAAGCTTAGTGTAATCAGTTGATATTCCATAAGGCATAGATAAATCTTTTTTATTGATATTATCTACATTTCCGTAAGAAATTCTACCATACTCATCCATAGCTGTTAAGCATAAGTTTCTATTTTTTACAAGTTTACCATTTTCAACTATATCTGCATTTCCTAATACAGATGTTTTTAATTTATTTTCAGATAAACTTTGACCTAATGAACCTAATGTAGAACCATATTCTCCAAAGTTTAGATTCTCATTTATTGACATATTTATAGTCAAATCATTTATACCTTTTGCTTTCTTACCTGTAGCTGATTCAAAAACTATATTTCTATCTTTGCTTGAGCTTTCAAAATTAATATCTTCTTCATTAGCTACATTGGCTCTTCCTCCAGCACCCATACTGGCATATGACCTTCTATCATCACTACCTTTATCGCCTCTTATGTTCATCAAGCCAATATATCCTCTATCTTCTAGCTCTTCTCTCAATGATTTTATTCTTAACATATTGTTCATACTAGTTCTATTCATATCTATAAATATTACTTTTCCATGCGTTGGTATATCATCTGCAAAGCTATACTGGCTCATCGATGTTAATATTATGATAAATGTTGCTAAGAAAGATATAATCTTTTTTCTCATAAATTCTCCCTGCTTTCTGATTTAAATCCTCACACTTAAGAATACATTAAACATTGTCGTTATAAACAAATAAATTTGGACCATCTATTTATAATAAACAGCCCAAATTTTAGGTTTATTTGAATATATCAATTTTTAGGTTTTGCAAATATCATTCTACCAGCAGGAGTTTGAAGAACAGAAGTTACTAAAACTTTTATAGTCTCATTCATATGTTTTCTTCCTCCATCAACAACTATCATAGTTCCATCATCTAGATATGCAACACCCTGTTGAGCTTCTTTTCCTTCTTTAACCACTTGGACAACCATATCTTCACCTGGTATTGCAACTGGTTTTATAGCATTAGCCAACTCATTTATATTTAATACTTCAACACCTTGAAATTGAGCAACCTTATTTAAGTTATAATCATTAGTAACAACTTTTCCATTTAATACTTGGGCAAGCTTTAATAATTTACTATCAACTTCTGCTATATCATCAAAGTCCCTTTCACTTATTTCAACCTCTATATTTAATTCTTTCTGAATTATATTTAATATATCCAGACCTCTTCTACCTCTTACTCTTTTCAAATCATCTGAAGAATCTGCAATATGTCTTAATTCTTCCAAAACAAAAGCAGGAATAATAAGTTTTCCTTCTATAAATCCTGTTTTACAAATATCAGCTATCCTTCCATCAATTATTACACTTGTATCTAATACTTTTGGAGGTATCGCCTTTACTTCTTTTTTATTATCTTTATCCTTATCCTTATCTTTAATAGGATTTGCCAATCTTCCTAATTTTCCAATATTAAACAAATCATTTTTACTTTTAAGCGCAACTTTCATTCCAAGATATCCTAGGAATAAATATAATAGTAATGATAATATTCCACCTACTATTGGTATTCTATTTACTAGCCCACTTAATAAATATGCAATTACAAATCCTACTATAAGACCCATAGATCCTAATAATATATCTGTTTGAGGATATTTTGATAGTTCTTTATCCACAACTTTAGCAATTTCTTTTGTTCTATTCACAACCCATGGCTCTATAAGATATCCTAAAATAGCTATTACTATACCTGCTACTACAGCTGCTATATAACCATAAGTTTCTTTTCCAAATGTTAATATTTCAAAATCTCTCATCAATGTTAAATAGGTCGTTATACCTATCGTAAATCCAAGTAAAATAAACAATATCCTTGTTACTTTCCTTATCAATGCTTCACCCCCTAGTTATACTTATCTATTATAGACCAAAGTGTATATTATATTCAAGAAAAAAGTAGTAAAATTCACTTAAAATTCATTATATGTGTCTATCTAATAATACTAATTGTTTCATTTTTATAAGTCCATTTTTTATATATGTTGCTCTTATTTCACCTATTCCTTCAACTTCATCTAACTCTTCAATAGACGCATCCAATATTTCTTGAAAGTTTTCAAAATAATTTACTAAGTTTTCTATTATTGCTGTTGGTAGTCTATGTATTTTGCTAAGAATTCTATAGCCTCTTGTTTTTATAGGCATATCCATACTTTCTGAAAATCCACTATACCCTAATAGTTTTGCCATATTAAATAATTCTATTAGTTCTTCTGAATTTAAATTTTTAACTTTTTTCATAAGTTCTTTTATTTCAGTATTTTCTTTGTTATAATCTTTGAATATTAATTTCTGATCTATTCTAGTTGTACCCATTAATTCCTCTAATTGCATGCTTACTAAAGTTCCTTCATCCCCCAATTCTATCACATATTTTTCAATTATACTTGTAACTCTCATTACCATTTCCATTTTCTGCATGACTAACGCTACATCATAAATAGTTACCAAATCATTAAACTCTAAAGCATTTAAATTAGTTATAGCTTGGTCTAATACTGTTTTATATTTTTCTAAAGTTTGTATTGCTTGATTTGCCTTAGTAAATATCTTAGATATATCTTCGACCACATACTTCTCATTTCCTCTATAAACTGTTATAACATTTCTTCTTTGTGAAATTCCTATGACTATAGCACCAGTTTGTTTTGCTACTCTTTCTGCCGTTCTATGTCTAGTTCCAGTTTCTGATGTTTCTATAAAGTAATCTGGTATAAGTTGTGCATTAGCAAATAATATTTTCTTTACATCACCACTTAAAACTATCGCTCCATCCATTTTGGCTAATTCATATAGATATGATGGTGAATACTCTGCATTTATAGCAAATCCTCCATCTACTATTTTCATTACATCTTCATTTGTTGCAATTACAATTAAACCGCCAGTCTTAGCTCTTAGCACATTGTTTAGGCCTAATCTAAGAGGGGTTCCAGGAGATATCATTTTTAATGCATATAGCATATTTTTGTTATCCAAAAAATTCTCCATATTTATTGATTCCTCCCAAGTACTATATTTATAGCTTGTCTTAAGTTGTCTACTGGCCATATTTCTATACCTTTAGTATCTTTTACAACATCATAATTACTTCTAGGAACTACTATCTTTTTAAAGCCAAGTTTTTTGCACTCAGCAATTCTTTTTTCTATAAAACTTACTGATCTAACTTCTCCTGTAAGTCCTACCTCTCCTGTAACAGCTATATCTTCATCTATAGGTATATTTCTAAAGCTAGATGCTACAGAAATAGCTATTCCTAAGTCAATCGAAGGTTCATTTATCTTTATACCTCCAACTATATTTATATATACATCTTGGTTTTGTATTTGCAGACCAACACGTTTTTCTAAGACTGCTAATAACATACCAACTCTATTATAATCTACTCCTGTAGATGTTCTTCTTGCTATACCAAAACTTGTTGGTGAAACTAATGCTTGTAATTCAAGTAGCATTGGTCTTGTACCTTCTACAGTTGATATTATGACTGAACCTGCTACATCTTTTGGTTTTTCAGATATCAAAATCTTAGACGGGTTATCAAGCTCTACTAATCCCAAATCCCTCATTTCAAATACTCCAAGCTCATTTGTTGAACCAAATCTATTTTTAACAGCCCTTACTAATCTATATGTATTATATCTTTCACCTTCAAAATATAAAACAGTATCAACCATATGCTCTAATAATTTTGGACCTGCTAGTGAACCTTCTTTGGTTACATGACCAACTATGAATGTTGAAATTCCCATTTTTTTAGAAATCTTCATGAATTTTGAAGTACCTTCTTTAATTTGGCTGACAGTGCCTGGTGCTGAAGATATTTCTGGACTAAAGACAGTTTGAATTGAGTCTAGAATTATTAATTGTGGATTTACACTTTCTAAATAAGATTCAATTATACTCAAATTATTTTCAGCAAATATATATAAATTTTCTGAATTAATACCTAATCTTTTTGCTCTCATTTTTATCTGTGATTCTGATTCTTCTCCAGTTATATATAAAACAGTCTTTCCTAAATTAGCTACATTACTAGAGACTTGAATTAAAAGTGTGGATTTACCTATACCAGGGTCTCCACCAACAAGTACTAGAGAACCTTTAACTATCCCTCCACCAAGCACTCTATCTAATTCTTTTATATCTGTTGTAAACCTTTCTTCTTCTTTACTCTCTATTGAAGTTATACTAACTGGTTTAGATGAAGATTTATCTATTATAAAGACCTCTTTTTTTGTGCTTTTTTGATCTACTTCTTCTACAAATGTATTCCATTTTGTACACTCTGGACATTTTCCAAGCCACTTAGCTGTTTCATATCCACAAGATTGACATACATATTTAGTTTTTATTTTTGCCATATTTTAATCATCCTTAATTTATTATTATATACTATAATTTTAGCATATGTGAAAGATAATAGGTAAAGATTAAAAAAAATAATTAAGGGCAATGAATTATTTTAGATTCATTGCCCTTAAAATTTTCTTTAAACCCTAAAGCTTATATCTATAAGATTTTAAAATGCAACTCTATTGAATTATTTAGTTTCAAAAACTATTTTTTCATCTTTAACTTTTGCTATTATATTACTTCCTTTTTTTACATCGCCTCTTAAAATCGCTTCAGATAACTCATCTTCTAGTTCTTTTTGTAAGGCTCTTTTAAGAGGTCTTGCTCCATATTCCAAATCAAATCCAGATTTAGAAATTAATTTTATAGCTTCATCACTCATTTCTAGTTTTATATCCATATCTTTTAGTCTTTCTTGTAATTTATCTACCATTAAAATTACTATTTTAGATATATGCTCTGTATTTAATGAATGGAAAACTATTATATCATCTATTCTATTTAAAAACTCTGGTCTGAATCTTTGCTTTAATTCACCCATTATGTTTTCTTTCATTTTTTCATATTGAGACTTTTCTTCTTCATCTCCTTTAGCTATACTAAACCCTAAAGTTTTTTGTCTACCAATTGTAGATGCACCAACATTTGATGTCATTATCACAATAGTATTCTTAAAATCAACAGTTCTTCCTTTTGAATCTGTTAATCTACCATCATCTAGAATTTGTAATAGAATATTAAACACATCTGGATGAGCTTTCTCTATCTCATCAAATAAAATAACTGAATATGGGTTTCTTCTTACTTTTTCAGTTAATTGACCTCCTTCATCATGACCTATATAACCAGGAGGTGAACCTATCATTCTTGATACAGCATGTTTTTCCATATATTCAGACATATCAATTCTTATTATTTGATTTTCATCTCCAAATTGCACTTCTGCTAATGCCTTAGATAACTCTGTTTTCCCTACTCCTGTAGGTCCTAAAAATAAGAATGAGCCGATTGGTCTATTAGGGTCCTTAAGACCTGCTCTTGACCTTCTTATTGCCTTGGAAATAGATTTTACTGCTTGCTCTTGACCTATAACTCTATTGTGTAAGATTTCTTCAAGTTTTAAGAGTCTATCAGCTTCTTCCTCAAGAATTTTATTAACAGGTATTCCTGTCCATAAACCTACTACTTCAGCAATGACTTCTCCATCAACTAAATCAGAATGTTTAGATGACTTATTCCATTTTTCTCTAACATCTTCTAATTGTTTTTTAAGTATACCTTGTTCATCTCTTATTTTTGCTGCTTTCTCAAAATCTTGGCATCTTACTGCCTCTTCTTTTTCTTTATCTATATTTTCTATTTCTAATTCTAATTTTTTTATTTCGGCTGGAGGAGTATTTTCCTTTAGCCTCACTTTTGATGCCGCTTCATCAATCAAATCTATAGCTTTATCTGGTAGATATCTATCTGATATATATCTAGTTGATAATTCTACAGCTGTTTTTATAGCATCATCAGTTATTTTAACTTTGTGATGAGCTTCATATTTATCTCTCAATCCTTCTAATATTTTTATTGAATCTTCTTTACTTGGTTCATCCACCATAACTGGTTGGAATCTTCTTTCTAGTGCAGAGTCTTTTTCAACATGCTTTCTATACTCATCTATTGTTGTTGCACCTATAACTTGTATTTCTCCTCTAGCTAATGCAGGTTTTAATATATTTGACGCATCTATAGATCCTTCTCCTGTAGACCCAGCTCCTATTATTGTATGCATCTCATCTATAAATAAAATTATATTTCCATTTTTAACAACTTCATCTACAACTTCTTTAATTCTTTCTTCAAATTCTCCTCTATATTTAGCACCAGCTAATAATGAACCCATCTCTAAAGAATACAAAGTTTTACTTTTTAGTGTTTCTGGAACATTTCCTAATGCTATATTTGTTGCTAAACCTTCAGCTATAGCTGTTTTACCTACTCCTGGGTCTCCTATTAGCACAGGGTTGTTTTTAGTTCTTCTACTTAATATTTGTATAACTCTTTGTATTTCTTTTTCTCTTCCTATAACAGGGTCTATTTTATTTTGTTTTGCATATAGTGTAAGATTTCTTCCATATTTATCGAGAATCTTGGACTCTGTTTGATTTTGGTTGCCCGTGTAACTATTTTCTGATTTATATTGATTATTATCACTCATACCCATCATATCAATTGTTAATTGGGCTAGAGTTCTGTCATTTACACCTGCATAGTTCAAAACTTTATTAGCTATTCCTTCTCCTTCTTGAATAATAGCTAATAATATATGCTCAGTTCCTATATAATTTGTTTTTAATTTATTTGCAAACATTCCTGATAGTTCCAATATTTGTTTACTTCTTGGGCTTAATACTATGTCTTCTGGAATTCCTTCGCCCTTACCTTCCATATCAATTATTTTGCCTTCTAAATAAGCCTCTGTAAATCCAACTTTACTTAGAACTTTGGCGGCTATTCCTTCTTCTTCTTTTAAAAGCCCTAAAAGTATATGCTCGCTTCCAACAATATTATGCCCTAAGTTTTTAGCAGACTCAAACGCTAAATCAATTGCTTTTTTAGCTCTTTGTGTAAATCTATTGAAGTTCATAATTTATCCCTCCTCTTAATTTTTCCAAAGTTTCTCTAATGTATGTTGCTCTATTTATATCTCTATTTTCAACATCATCACTCTTATACATTATTGACTGATGTGCTGGTTGTATACCTATCATAAGTTGTTCTATAGCTTTTAAATCTAGTTTTTTTATATAGTTCATTTCTATTCCCATTTTTATATTTGATAGATGGCTCATTGCCTCTGAACTACTCATTACCCTTGAATTTTCAAGTGTTCCTATTGACCTAAATATTTTATCTTCTAATTTTATACCCAATTTTTTTTGTAAGATTTCTCTGGCTTTCACTTCTTTTGAAATTGCATCCTTTGTAAGACCACTTACATTCTCTATAATATTAGACTCTGTTCTTCCAAGCGTAAGCTGATTAGATATTTGGTATATATTTCCCAATGCTTCTGTTCGCTCTCCATATATACCTCTTATTGCTATACCTATTTGTGATGAAATCTTATAAAGTTCATCCATATAGCCTAATTGACTCAATGCAGGCAAGTGCATCATTACAGAAGCTCTCATTCCAGTTCCCGTGTTAGTTGGGCAAGATGTTAGATAACCCAACTTTGTGCTAAATGCATACTCTAAATTTGATTCTAATAAATCATCTATCTCATTTGCTATGTTATAAGCATTTTCTAAATTTAAATCATCATACATAGTTTGTATTCTTATATGGTCTTCTTCATTTATCATTATACTTACAGTTTTATCTTTTTTTACTATAACAGCACTTTTATCATTTTCTGCTAAGTCTGGACTTATCATATGCTCTTCAACCATGAGCATCTTTTTAGATTGGTCTAAATCTTCAATCTTATAGAAATCAAACTCTTCTTTATGTTCTAAACTAGAATTCATAAATGCATTTTTTACCTTTTCTATTATTTCCATAGCACACTCTTTATCTAACCTATTTGGAAAAGGATAATTGCTCAAGTTCCTAGCCAGCCTAACTCTTGATTTCATGACTATATTCTCTTTCATAATATCACTCCAATCTTAGTCAATAGAGCCTTTTAAATACTTAATCTTATCTCTAAATTGAGCAGCTAATTCATACTCTTCATTTTTTATAGCTCTATCCAAATCTTCTTTTAATTCTCTAATCTCATTTTCTACACTTATTTTATAAAAAGATTTTTTAGGTGCCTTACCTATATGTTCTATATGACCATGTATATTTTGAAGCATTGGATTTACTTGACTACTAAATGCATTATAACATTCACTGCATCCAAATCTTCCATTATTCTTAAATTCACTATATGTCATATTACATTTTTGGCAAACTAACTTTTCTTCAAGCTCTTTTTTAGGTTGAAATCCTAAGTTGGAAAATATATCCATCATTGAAAAAGGCATATCTAAATTAAAATTCATCTCTGTATTTTCTTTAGCACATTCACTACACAGATACATTTCTGTCTTTTCTCCATTGACTATTTTATTATAATATACAGATGCTTTATTTTTATTGCATTTTTGACATAGCATAAATTATCACTCCTCTATACTAAATACTCCTATTATTATATTCTTTAAAACATTAGACCTTACCTTCTCTTTTAATTCATATACTGGCATACATAATGATTTATCATCTATTGCATATAATATTAGTTTTAATTCTCTTTCACTAATTAAGTCTGATTCTCTCAAACTTTCCACCAACTCTTTTGCTTTCTTATAGGATATTTGGCTTCCTATCCTTTCGTTTAGTATTTCTCTAATATGTCCATCTTTGCTTCTTCGTATTTTTTCTATCTGAACATATCCTCCGCCACCTTTTTTGCTTTCTATATAATAACCTTTATCTATGGTAAACCTTGTTGTTAAAACATAATTTATTTGTGATGGTGCACAACTAAACAAGTTTGCTAGTTCATTTCTTTGAATCTGTATACTATTATCCTCTTCCATCAAATCTTTAATAAATTTTTCAATTATATCTGTCATAGTTGCCATTTATATCACCACACACCTTTTTATTTTGACTTTCTTTGACTACTATTTTACACCTATTATTTAAATTTTTAAAGCCCTAAATTGTGTAAATTTATTTTTTTCATAATAATTTAAATAAGGTGTCCATCTTTTGTTAAATATAATCTTCTACTTCTTACATTTATAACAATTAAGTCTTAAAATTATTGATTATTAATTGATTTTTAATGTATCTATACCTTGTATTTGTAAATATACCTTCATATCATTATTATTAAACATTTCTAAAAATAATAATATAAAAAGATACTTTCTTTTATTAAAACAGTTTAAGAAAGTATCTTTTATTCTTCACATTTTTTATTGCTTTAATTTGTTTTTTTCTTGTTTTTTATAAAAACACATAAAAACTAGATATACACTTCTTTAAAATAAGTATATACCTAGTTTTAATTACAAAATTATTTTACATAATAGATGGATATTAATTATTTAATGTTCTATCTTCTTTATTACTTTGCAGTAGCTAGTCCAATTATTTTTTCTGCAAATTGTGATGGAACCTCTCCATATCTTTCTAATTCCATTTCAAAATACCCTCTACCTTGTGTCATTGCTCTTAAATCTATTGCATATTTAAATGTTTCTGCTTGTGGAGCCTCTGCAAATATTATTTGTTTTCCTTTGTTATCTGGCTCCATACCAAATATTTTTCCTCTTCTCTTGTTTATATCTCCCATAACATCTCCCATATATTCTTCTGGAACAGTTATCTTAAGTTTCATAATAGGCTCTAATAATATTGGATGAGCTTCCTCCATACCTTTTTTAAATGCTGCACTTGCTGCCATCTTAAAAGCCATTTCAGAAGAGTCTACATCATGGTATGAACCATCATAAAGTGTAGCCTTTATATTTGTAACAGGGAAACCAGCCAATACTCCTTTTTTCATAGAATCTTTTAACCCTTTTTCTACTGCTGGTATATATTGTTTTGGTACAGACCCACCAAATATTTCTTCTGTAAATTCAAAATCAGATTCACATCTTTCAAATCTTATCTTTACATCTCCATATTGACCATGGCCACCTGATTGTTTCTTATGCTTACCTTGTACATCAGCTGTTTCCTTTATAGTTTCTCTATAAGGAACTTTAAGGTCATTTAATTCAACATCTACCCCGAACTTATCTTTCATTTTATTTTTAATTGTTTTTATATGAAGCTCCCCTTGTCCTCCTAAAAGAGCTTGTTTTGTCTCTGTATTTCTATACCAATGTAATGTAGGGTCTTCCTCTACAAGTTTGTTTAATACAGCAGCTACCTTTTCTTCATCACCCTTATTCTTAGGATTAACAGCATAATATATTTGTGGTTTAGGGAAGTCTATCTTATCTAAAGCTTCTGCATCTTTATCTACAGATATAGTATCTCCTGTCTTTAGAGAATTAACTTTAGTTACAACTACTACATCACCAGCCTTAGCTTTGTCTATTTCAACTAACTCACTATTTCTCAATGTATATATGTTAGCTATTTTTTCTTTTATGTTTTTGTTTATATTAAAAACTTCTTTATCTTTAGAAATTGCACCTTGAGTAATTTTTATATATGACATTTTTCCTACAAATGGGTCAACCATAGTTTTAAATACTAATCCTTTAAATGGCTTACTCTCTTCTGTAAATATAGGTTCTAGATAATTTGATATTGTATCTAAAATTTCTTTTGTTCCTATATTATTTATAGTTGAACCACATATTACAGGTATAATATCTCCTCTTTGTATACCTATAACAATACCTTTTTGGATTTCTTCTGTAGTTAACTCTTCTCCATTAAAATACTTATCTAATATTTGATCATCTGTTTCTGCTATAAGTTCCATTAAAGCTTCTTTTACACTCATAGCTTGTTCTTTAAATTCACCTTCTAAATCATCTATATTTTCAAATACATTATGTAACTTGACAAAGTTTTTATCTTTGTATATAGGACTTATCATTGGAACTATCTTATTATTGTATTTTTCTCTTAACATTGCTATTGCATCTTTATATCTTGCTTTTTCATTATCTATTTTATTTATAAACATTATCTTAGGAATACTCTCAGTTAGTTCTAATGATTTCTCTGTACCAACTTGAATAGGTGCTGTTGCATCTATTACTATTATTGCTGCATCACTTGCTCTAAGAGATGATACAACGTCTCCGCTAAAGTCAAAATATCCTGGTGTATCCAATAAGTTAAACTTATAGTCATTATATTCTATAGGTATTAATCCCATACTATAAGTCATATTTACCTTGTCAGTTAATTTAGGTATCTTATTAGTGTTTGCTGTGTAAGCTATAGTTTCGATTAGATTTGTTTTACCACATCCGCTATGTCCTAATACTGCTACATTTCTCAACATATTACTATCATAAACCTTCATATAAGCACCCACCTTTTAAATTTATGTATTTTCTCTTAGCTGTTATTTCCTAAGAAATAGTCTAGAAAATGTTTATTATTTTTAGAATTTTTAGATAACATTTTCCTTACTAGCTTTATTTCTACATAGGGATATAATTTTCCTCTTTTTTTTAACAAATATTTAATTTAAACAAATAAAAACACTCTAAATATTTAATAAAAATATTTTAGAGTGTTTTATAAGTTGTTTCAATTCAATTATTTCATTATCATTAATAGTTGTTTATCTTCAACCATATCATCTTCTTTTACTTTAATTGATTTAATTACTCCATCAGTTTTAGCAACTATTATAGTTTCCATTTTCATTGCTTCTATAACTATTAATGGTTGATTTGCTTTTACTTCATCTTCTTCTTTAACCATTATTTTTATAACTTTTCCTGGTATACTTGCTCCGATTTGAAGTGGATCATTCATATCAGCTTTCTCAACATTAGTAACTTTTCCAGAGAAGTTTCTATCTTTTATTTCCACTTCTCTAACCATTCCATTTAATTCAAAGCCTATAGTTCTAAATCCATCTTCTTTAACTTCACCAATTTCAACTAATCTTATTGTTAATACTTTACCTTCTTCTATTTCTACTTCACATTCTTCATTTTTATTTAATCCATAGAAGAATACATCACTTTCAAGTTTAGATATATCATTATAATGTTGTAAATGTTTAATATAGTCTTCATAAACTTTTGGATATAAAGCATAACTTATAACATTTCTTATATTTGCATTTATATCATATTTTTCATTTAGATATTTTGCTATGTCATCAAAATCTTCTGCTGGTAATAGTGAACCAGGTCTTACTGTAATAGCTTCTTCACCTTTTAAAACTACTTCTTGTAAATCTTTTGGTACTCCACCTTCTGGTTGACCAATCATACCTTTACAGTAGTCTACAACAGAATCTGGGAATGATAAGTTCTTACCTTCTTCTATTATATTATTTTTATCTAATTTATTTTTAGTCATAAAGATAGCTAAATCTCCTACAACTTTTGAAGATGGTGTTACTTTTATTATATCTCCTACAACTTCATTAGCTTCTTTATATTTTTCTTTAACTTCATCAAATCTATTAACTAATCCTAAACTATCAGCTTGAGGTTTTAAGTTTGTATATTGACCTCCTGGTATTTCAAAATTGTATATTTCTGCACAAGAGTTAGTTAAGTCACTTTCAAATTTATTATAGACTTTTCTTAAATCTTTATAGTATTTTCCTAACTCATCATATCCAAATAAATCTATACCTGTATCTCTTTCTGTATTTTTAAGAGCTTCTACTATTGCATTAAGTGATGGTTGACTTGTAAGTCCTGCCATAGATTCTAATGCAGCATCAATTATATCTACACCAGCTTCTGATGCCATCAAACAAGTTGCCACACCATTTCCACTTGTATCATGAGTGTGTAAATGTATTGGTGCTTTTACATTTTTCTTTAGTTCTTTAACTAATGTATAAGCAGAATATGGTTTAAGAAGTCCTGACATATCTTTTATTGCTATTATGTCTGCTCCTAAACTTTCTAACTCTTTTGCCATCTTAATATAATATTCTAAGTCATATTTAGTTTTAGTCTTATCTAATATATCACCTGTATAGCACATAGTTGCTTCAACTATTTTTCCAGTTTCTAGAGCTGTATTAATAGATGGTTTCATATTTTCAACCCAGTTTAATGAGTCAAATATTCTAAATACATCTATTCCTTGTTTAGCAGACTCTTTTGTAAATTCTTCTATTACATTATCTGGATAGTTTTTATATCCAACTCCATTTGATGCTCTAAGCAACATTTGGAACATTATACTTGGTATTTCTTCTCTTAGTTTTTGTAATCTACGCCAAGGTGACTCTTTTAAGAATCTATATGCAACATCATAAGTAGCTCCACCCCACATTTCAAGTGAGAATAAATCTTTTTGATATTTTTCTGTTGGTTTAGCAGCTTTTAATAAATCATATGTTCTTAATCTTGTTGCCAATAATGATTGATGTGCATCTCTCATTGTTGTATCTGTTAATAATAGTCTTTTATCATTTTTTATTTTTTCTATATATGCAGATTTACCTAACTTATCAAAAAGTATCTTACTTCCTTCTGCCTTTGAACCATCTTTATTCATTCTTGGTTCATGTAACGCATCAAATAATGGTTTTTCTTGACAAGCGTTATCATTTACAATTACATCACCTATAAATTGAAGTAATTTTGTTCCTCTATCTTTACTTTCTGTTATTTCAAATAAATCTGGATTTTCATCTATAAATTTAGTACTACATTTACCATTTGAGAATATAGGATTATTTAAGACATTAACTAAGAATCCTACATTAGTCTTAACACCTCTAACTCTAAGTTCTTTTATAGATCTTATAGTTTTGTTTATTGCTCCTTGGAATGTTCTATCCCAAGATATTGTCTTAACCAGTAAACTATCATAGTGAGGACTTATGTTTGCTCCTGTAAATCCATTTCCACCATCTAGTCTTATACCAAATCCTGAACCAGTTCTATAAACTTGAATTTTACCTGTGTCTGGCATAAATCTATTTTTAGGGTCTTCTGTAGTTATTCTACATTGGATAGAATACCCTCTTATTTCAACATCATCTTGTGATTTTATATTTATTTCTTCACTATCTAGGCTGTATCCTTGAGCTATTAATATTTGACTTTGAACTATATCTATTCCTGTAACCATTTCTGTTACAGTATGCTCAACTTGTACTCTTGTATTCATTTCTATAAAATAATGACCACCATTTGCATCTACTAAGAATTCTAGTGTCCCTGCATTAGAATAGCCTACATATTTTGATAACTTGACTGCATCATCACATATTTCTTTTCTTACTTTTTCATCTAATGAAAATGCTGGTGCATATTCTATTATCTTTTGATGTCTTCTTTGAACAGAACAATCTCTTTCGTATAAATGAACTATATTTCCATAGTTATCCCCTAATATTTGAACTTCTATATGTTTTGGGTCAGCTATATATTTTTCTATGAATATAATATCTTCACCAAAAGCTTTTCTTGATTCACTACAAGCAGTTTCATATTCAAGCTCTAAATCTTTTTCATGATGTACGATTCTCATACCTCTACCGCCACCACCATTAGATGCTTTTATCATAACAGGATAACCTATTTTATTTGCAACTTCTTTTGCTTCTTCAGTACTTCTTATTGCTTTTTCCACCCCTGGTATAGTTTGAACATTAACTTCTTTTGCAATTTTTTTAGAATTTATCTTATCGCCCATCATATTCATTACTTTAGATGATGGACCTATAAAAGTAATTCCATTTTCTTCACATTTACGAGCAAATTCTGCATTTTCTGCTAGAAAACCATATCCTGGATGTATAGCGTCAACTTTTTTTCTCTTTGCTAAGTCTATTATTCCATCCATATCTAAGTATGCATCTATTGGACCTTTGCCTTCCCCTATTAAATATGATTCATCTGCTTTTGTTCTAAATAATCCGTATTTATCTTCTTTACTATATATACCAACACTTTTTATCCCCAATTCTGAACAGGCTCTAAATATTCTTATAGCTATTTCGCCTCTATTAGCTACTAGTATTTTATTAAACTTTTTAAGCATACTCTATTCTTCTCCTTTATTGTTTGTGTAATATTAAAGATTATAGACTAAAATACTTTATTTTTGAAGATGTTTAAGCAAGTTCCTTAATTAATAAGATAAATTTATAAATATATATAATTTTTAGACTGTATAAACTCAATTTACCTCACTAAAATTAAGGGGTTTTTTATGGGATTTCAGACAAACTTGTGTGAAAATTTCTACAATTGACCTTATTTTATACTATTTTTTTCTCTGTTTACATAATTATTTTCATCTTTACGTAATATTTCACATACTTTTCTCAATATAGTTCATATCTTAATCTATCTGTCTTAACAAACGTTTTATTACATCAGAAAGTTTTAGATGACCTAAATCTGCATATGCTATAACTAGTATTATTTTTACTACTCCTTCTACCTCATCTAATTTATATGCTCTAGCATTTATTATTGTGTACTTTGGCATAAGTTCTTCTAAACCTAGTGCAAGTTCATCAGATAAAGTCATATATTCATCAAATTTTTCCTCATCAGATAAGGTGATATATTCATCTTGCTCACTTATAATAGTATCTAAATAATCCATATTTATACTTAATTGATAAGCTATTATGTCCTCTCTTTTTGTGCTTTTACTCAAATCCTTTTCAACTTTGAACTTACTATTCTTATCTATTATTATTTTAAGTTCTTCACTATCAACTATTTCATTTCCTATAATTATATACAAACTTTTTACCTCCTAAATATAAATCTTTTTTAATCAAAAATAAAACCTCTAGTAAAATTACTAGAGGTTTGCACTGGTGGGATTAACAGGGCTCGAACCTGTGACCCCCTGCTTGTAAGGCAGGTGCTCTCCCAGCTGAGCTATAATCCCTCGATGTTTATATGGTGCGCCCAAAGGGACTCGAACCCCTAACCTTCTGATTCGTAGTCAGACACTCTATCCAGTTGAGCTATGAGCGCATTTTATTGGAGGCGACACCCAGATTCGAACTGGGGATCAAGGAGTTGCAGTCCACTGCCTTACCACTTGGCTATGTCGCCACCTTTTTGGTGATCTATCCGCGACTCGAACGCGGGACACCCTGATTAAAAGTCAGGTGCTCTACCGACTGAGCTAATAGACCATATTAGTTGGGGTGGATAATGAGAGTCGAACTCACGACCTCCAG
>NZ_JACVWA010000006.1:0-117702 GCF_020658275.1 Clostridioides sp. ES-S-0190-01
TACAATAGCAGAGAGGATACACCTGTTCCCATTCCGAACACAGAAGTTAAGCTCTCTAGCGCTGATGGTACTTGGTGGGAAACTGCCTGGGAGAGTAGGACGTAGCCACGTAATTTTTTTTATTTTTGTCAAAAAAAACAAAAAAATTATGTATTTCTTTTTTCATTTTGGGAAAACTAAACACAGGAATTATGGATTATCATAAAAATTTAATTCTTAAGGAGTGATATGAATGAAGAAAGTTGCTTTAGTTTTAGCTATAATTGGTGCACTTAACTGGGGAGCAATTGGTATTCTAGGAACAGATTTAATAGGTAGCATTTTCGGTGGAACATATGAAATGATAAGTAGAATAATATACTTTGTTGTGGGTCTAGCTGGATTGTATTTAATACCAAGTTTAATGTCTGATGACAGAGAATAATTCAATTTTTACTTTTTTATATTAAATACCTCATTCTAAATATTTAGAATGAGGTATTTTATTTTATAAAAATATTAATTTGTATCTTTTTTAATGGTAAAATAGATAGGAATCGAAGTTTTCAAACAAGTGGTAACAGTAGGGAAAAAGGAGTAATATATGTTTATAATTAATGAATTGAGTGAAATTGTAAATAAAGAAGTAATATCTTTTCATATGCCTGGACATAAAAAGGGAAAAATATATGAAAAATTAGGATATATAAATGTATTAGAAAATTTGTATAAAATGGATACAACTGAGATAATAGGGACAGATAATTTACATTCCCCAGAAGGAATTATAAAAGTCTCTCAAGAAAATACTGCAATGGTATTTAAAAGTGATTATACATATTATTTAATAAATGGAAGCAGTTGTGGCATCCAATCTGCAATAATGTCAGTGTGTAATCCTAAAAGTAAAATAATTGTGAATAGAGACTGTCACCAATCTGTTATAAACGGATGTATTTTGGGTGATGTAGATATAGAATATATTCCTTGCGAAATATGCAAAAATACTAATATTTTAAAAGGTGTGAATGTAATAAATGTAATTGATATAATAGATAAAAACTTAGATGCAAAAGCAATATTGCTTACATATCCTACATACTATGGAATGACATATGATTTGGAATATATCTGTAATTACGCACATAGCAAAAATATGGTAGTAATAGTAGATGAAGCACATGGTGCACATTTAGGACTTAGTGAGAAACTTCCTAAAACAGCTCTTGAGCAAGGTGCAGACGTGGTTATACAAAGTACTCATAAAACACTTCCATCTTTTACTCAATCATCAATGATACATGTACAGGAAGATAGAGTTGACTTAGATAAAATTTCAAACATGTTAAGAATTACTGAATCTTCAAGTCCTTCTTACTTATTATTATCTTCACTAGAATTAGCTGTAGATATATATGAAAATAAAGGCAAGGAATTAATGGAAGAACTTTTAGATAATATCCAAAATTTCAAAAATAATGTTAATAAAAATCTTGAAATATATAGTACAAATGATAAAACAAAAGTATTCATATCTGCTAAAAATATAGGATTAACAGGATATGAATTAGAAAATATCTTAAGAAAAAAATATAATATACAGGTAGAGTTGTCTAATTATTATGGCGTTCTATTAATCTGTACAATAGGAAATAGTACTCAAGATTTCATTAGTTTAGAAACGGCATTAGATGATATTGTAATAAAAGAATTTAAATCTACAAAACTAGATAACATAAAATATCCTGTTGATATTCCACAGAAAATATTAACACCTAGAGAAGCATTTTATAAAACTAAAAAAAGTGTTAAAATATATGACAGCATAGGTAAAGTATGTGGAGAATCTATAGTACCATATCCACCAGGGATAAATATAATATCCCCTGGCGAAATAATAAGTAAAGAAATAATAGATTATTTAAAGTTTTGTAGTTCTAAAGGTATGGTTATAAGTGGACTTAAAGATATGACTTTAAATTTTATAGAAATAATAGATTTAGAACATATATAAAGTAGGATTACTATGAAGAATCTATAGAATATTTATATATAAATTTATTTGAATAATATACTAAAATAGGCAAAATGTTTAGATGGAGGATATTAAAATGAGAGGTAAGTTAATAATTATAGAGAGTGGTTCAGATGCGAGTGGAAAGGCAACTCAAACAAAAAAATTATATGAAAGACTAAAAAAAGAAGGCTATATGATTAAGAAGGTAGAATATCCAAACTATGAGTCTCAATCATCTGCTTTGGTAAAAATGTATTTGAGAGGGGATTTTGGTAAAAATGCCTCAGATGTAGACCCATATATAGCATCAACTTTTTTTACAGCGGATAGATATGCATCATTTAAAACCGATTGGGAGGAATTTTATAATAAAGGTGGAATAATTATCGCTGATAGATATACAACCTCTAATATGGTGCACCAAGCTTCTAAAATGGACATTGCTGATAGAGAGGAATATCTTAACTGGCTGGCTGATTATGAATTTAATTTATTTAAAATACCTCAACCTGATTGTGTTGTATTTTTAGATGTTCCTATTGAGTTTAGTGAAAAACTTATGGAGAATAGAAAAAACAAAATTACAGGAGAAAAAGAGAAAGATATTCATGAAAGTGATATAGAGTATTTAAAGAAATCTTATAATAATGCTCTATATATAGCAGATAAATATGATTGGAAAAAAATAAATTGTGTTTCAAATAATAAATTAAGAAGTATTGAAAGTATACATAATGAAGTTTATGAAATAGTTCTTGATTCAATAAAATCTATGGAGAGATAAATATGTATTTTGAAAATATTATAGGACAAGATTTTGCAAAAAAATATTTAATAAATTCTATAAATAAAAATAAACTTAATAATGCGTATATGTTTGAAGGAATAGATGGAATAGGAAAAAAGAAATTTGCTGATGAGCTATCAAAATTGTTACTTGACTATGTAAATCTAGAAAATAGTCCAGACTATGTACTTATAAATCCAGATGGAAATAGTATAAAAATAGCTCAGATTAGAAACTTACAATCAGATATAGTAGTACGACCTCATAAAGACTATAAAATATATATAATAAATAATGCTGAAAAGATGACGGTAGAAGCTCAAAATGCCCTTTTAAAGACATTAGAGGAGCCTCCAAGTTACGCTATAATAATTTTAGTCACAAATAATAAAGAATCATTATTAGAAACGATAAAATCTAGATGTGACATAATAAAGTTTTCGCCTATACCAATAGCAGATTTAAAAACTTATTTAATAAATAAGGGCATAGAAGAAGAAAGAGCCCAAATATTGGCCACTTTTTCAAGAGGTAGTATTGAAAATGCTTTAGACTTATCTCAGTCGGCTGAGTTTTCAGTAATGAGGGACGATATACAACAATATATCCAAATAATGCTAGATAAAAATATAGTAGAGATTCTAAATATACCAAATAACATGGAGAAATATAGAAATCAGATTATAAGTTTATTGGATATTATGATAAACTATTTTAGAGACATTATTTTATTAAAAGAAAATGTAAATAGAGATATGTTAATAAATATAGATAAGCTAGTTTTTATCCAAAACATGAGTGGAAAAATTAGTTATTCTCAATTATCTAAAATTATTGATATAATAGAAGGTACAAAGACTAAAATTAAAAGTAATTGTAATTTCAATATAAGCATACAAGTTATGTCTTTAAATATATACGAGGTGATTAAATGATAAAAATAGTAGGAATTAGGTTTAAAAGTGCGGGGAAAATATATTATTTTGACCCTGTTGATTTTAATATAGAGCAAGATATGGATGTAGTTGTAGAAACTGCAAGAGGTTTAGAGTATGGTAAAGTAGTGGTTGGGCCAAAAGAAATGGACGAGAGCGAATTAGTTTCTCCTTTAAAGCCAATTATAAGAATAGCTACAGAAGAAGATAAGAAAATATATTTAGAAAATAAGGAAAAAGCAAAAGAGACTTTTGAATTATGTCAACAAAAGATAAAAGAACATGAGTTAACAATGTTTTTAATAGATTGCGAATATACATTTGATAGAAATAAATTGATTTTTTACTTTACAGCAGAAGGTAGAATAGATTTTAGAGAATTAGTAAAAGATTTAGCTGCCATATTTAAGACTAGAATAGAACTTAGACAAATCGGTGTTAGAGATGAGGCAAAGTCTATAGGAGGTCTAGGACCTTGTGGTAGAAAGCTTTGCTGTTCTTCTTGGTTAGGTGATTTTCAACCAGTTTCAATAAAAATGGCAAAAGACCAAAGCTTATCTTTAAATCCAACAAAGATATCTGGTATATGTGGAAGATTATTCTGTTGCTTAAAATATGAACATGATGTATATAGTGAAGCAATAGAAAAAATGCCTGTTGTGGGTGCATTGGTGCAATCAGATGATGGAAAAGGAAAAGTTGTAGAGGTAAATCCTTTGCTAGAACAAATCAAAGTGGAATTCCAAGACAAAACAGTAAAAATATATACAAGAGAAGATATAAAAATACTTAAAGAGCCTAAAAAGTGTGAGGGCTGTGGTGGTAAATGCAAGGGCAATGATGGATTAGATGAAGCTACACTAAAGGAGTTAAAGAAATTAGAAGATTAAATTTAAGGTAGGGCTTCTCCTACCTTTTTTAAAGCAATTAATGCTTAGAGCTACTAATATTTGAGGAGAGTTATATATGGGCATACAATTAAAAGATTCAGAGAGAATCGACGATTTACAATTAAAAGGTCTTAAAATTATACAAGATACTAATGGGTTTTGTTTTGGTATAGACGCTGTTTTATTAGCTAATTTTGCAAAAGTAAAAAAAGATGCTAAAGTTGTTGATTTAGGCACTGGTACAGGAATTATACCAGTTCTAATTGCAGGTAAAAGTGAAGCTAAGAAAATTATTGGTGTAGAAATACAAGATGATGTATATGAAATGGCAACTCGTTCTATAAAACTAAATAATTTGGAAGAAAGAGTTGAGATTATAAATGGAGATATAAAATCAATAGACAAAGTTTTGGAAGTTAATGGATATCATGTAGTTACATCAAATCCTCCATATATGCATATTGATGGTATAAAAAATCCAAATGATAAAAAAGCAATATCAAGGCATGAAGTAAAATGTAATCTAGAGGATGTAATAAAGACCGCATCTAGATTAGTTATGCCTAGAGGTAAATTTTTCATGATACATAGACCAACAAGATTGGTTGATATAATAACTTTAGGGAGAAAATACAGATTAGAGCCAAAAGTTATTCAGTTTGTTCATCCAAGACCTAAAAAAGCACCTAATTTGGTTTTGGTTCAATTTGTAAAAGATGGCAGACCAGAGCTTAAGATATTAGACCCACTATATGTCTATGGAGAAGATGGTAATTATACAGAAGAATTAAAATCAATATATAATAATGAAGATATAGGAGAGTTATAGATGAGTGGAAAATTGTACATATGTCCAACACCAATTGGAAATTTAGAGGATATAACGTATAGGACTTTAAGAATCTTAAAAGAAGTAGATTTAATTGCGGCAGAAGATACAAGACACAGTATAAAGCTTTTAAATCATTTTGAAATCTCAAAACCTTTGACTAGCTATCATGAGCACAATAAAGATTCAAAAGGCGATTATTTAATCAATAAATTAATTGATGGAGAAAACATAGCTTTAATAAGTGACGCAGGTATGCCTGGTATATCTGACCCAGGAGAAGAGATAATAAGACAGTCCATACAAAATAATATAGAGATAGAAGTATTACCAGGAGCAACAGCATTTGTAACAGCGTTGGTTGGCTCTGGTATGGATACACATAAATTTGTTTTTGAAGGTTTTTTGGATAGAGATAAAAAAGTTAGAAGACAACAGCTAGAAGAAATAAAAGAGGAAAGCAGAACTATAATTTTTTATGAATCACCACATAGATTGAAGGATACACTAAAAGATATGCTTAAAATTCTTGGAAATAGAAAAATTTCTGTAAATAGAGAGCTCACAAAAAAATATCAAGAGATAATAAGAGAAGATATAGAAACTGTTATAAAAATATTTGAAGAAAACGAAGTAAGAGGAGAGTTTGTATTAATAGTAGAAGGTTTCTATGGTGAAAAATCAGAAAAAAGAGATTATGATGCTCTTACAGATAGAGAATATGTTTTAAAGTTAATTGAAAGTGGTATGAACAAAAAAGATGCAATAAAAGTAGTTTGTAAAGATAGAAAATTAAAAAAGGATATTGTTTATAAACAAGTTCTGGATTTATAAAACCTGAATCTGAGGTGATTTTATGGAAATAGGAAAAATTATAATAGAGAGTTTAAAAAGGAAAGATACACATAAAACGTTTATAGAGTTGGATAAAAAGAATGAACTAGAAAAAGCAATCCCTAAAGTAAAAGCAATGAAATCTGTAGGAGAATGTAAATATCATGTTGTTAACTGTTTTGAACATTCTATAAATGCATTAAAAGAATTAGAAGTAGTGCTAAATGACAAAGAATTTTTTCCAAATCATTTGAGAGAACATGTGTCAAATTATTTGAATTTATATATTGATGATGAAATAAATAAGTCACAAGCATTAAAGTTAGGAATCTTTTTACATGATATAGGAAAGCCAGATAGTGTAACTTTAGATGAAACAGGTAGAGTTCATTTTACAAATCATGAAAAAATAGGTGCACAAATAGTAAATAATATGGGTACAAATTTAGAGTTATCAATACAGACATATAAACTTATAAGTAAATATGTAAGATATCATATGACACTTTTATCTTTATATAAGAAAAATGATTTGAGTAAAAAAGAGTTAGCTAATGTATTTAATTTAGTAGATGAAGATACTATAGGTATAATATTACTTGGATATGCAGATATAGTATCTACTATAAAATTATTAGGCAAGGATGAAGAAGTAGGAGTATTAAAGACCTATATGGAATATATTCTAACAAATTACTTATATAAGAGTAATTATACAAATGTATAAAGTTAGTTAATATAATTTAAGACTTATTTAGTTAATATAATTTAAGACTTATACAATTGATTTAAATTTAAAATATACAAACTTTAAAAACCTAAAAGAAGTTGTCTTTAATAGAATTAAAAAAGACAACTTTTTTTACATCAAAACTTAAAATTTTATTAAAAATATTTAATGGTGTATTAGCGAATAAACCATTAATGTTCAATTTATCTTACAATATTGATTTTGCTTGTATCGGTGTTGATAATATAACAGATGTCTTGGTAGAACCTATTTTCTTTATAGTATCAATCACGTTTTCTAATTCATACATATCTTTTACAATAACTTTTAAAAGTAAGCAATCATCACCTGTTATGTGGTGACATTCTACAATTCTAGGGTCCTTTCCAGCAGACTCAATGAATTCTGTATATCCATTACTTGGAAGAGATATGTGAATAAACGCTTTTATAACTCTACCTAATGAATCTGGATTAACAATTGCTTTATATCCTTCTATAACACCAGATTCTTCTAATCTCTTGACTCTTTCTGAAACTGCAGGAGAAGTTAAACCAACTATTTTTCCTAAGTCCTTCATAGAAATTCTCCCATCATCCTGTAAAATTTCTATGATTCTGTAATCTGTAACATCCATAAATAAACAGTCCCCCTTAAATAAAAATAATTAATGCCTATAAAACTTTTTTAGAATCTATCATTTTTGTTTTTAAATACCAAAGATCTCTAGATAAATCAACCTTGTAAATGTGTGGATTCGAAAGTCTTTTGTATTGTTCCCAGATAGTACTTAATTCATATTGTACATGATTTCTTATTTCAAGAACAGGTTTTTTATTATATTTGCATATTCCTTTTATATACAATGGCTTAAGAAGCTCTTTAACTTTATAATTTGTAAACGTCTTCGTTTTCCATGTATATGTAGGATGGAAGATTTCTAAAGGTTTAGATTCATCTATAACTTCATCATGTAACATAATTAAATCTGCCTCTGCTTTATTGTCCTCGTTATATATTCTTATAACTTTCTTGTAACCAGGATTATTTATTTTTTCTGGATTTTCAGAAATCTTTATCTTAGGTTCAAGCGTTCCTTTTTCACAAGATGCAGCTAATTTGTAAACTCCTCCAAGAGAAGGTGAATCGAAAGATGTAATGAGTTTCGTACCTACTCCCCATGAATTTATAGTAGCTCCTTCTGCCTTAAGTGATGTTATAGTGTATTCATCAAGGTCATTAGATGCAGTTATACTAATATCTGAAAAACCAGCACTATCGAGTTGTTTCTTTGCTTCTTTAGATAGATAAGCTAAATCTCCAGAGTCTAGTCTTATACCCATAGGTTTGTATCCTTTTTCAGAAATATTTTTGAAGACTTTTATTGCGTTAGGTACACCACTATTTAATACATCATAAGTATCCACAAGTAGTAGGCATTTATCTGGATAAACATCAGCATATGCTTGGAATGCTTCAAGCTCAGTATCAAATTTTTGTACCCAACTATGAGCATGTGTACCAATTATAGGAACATCAAACATCTTTCCAGCTAATACGTTTGCAGTTCCAGAACAGCCACCAATTACAGCAGCTCTAGCTCCATATATACCTGCATCTGGACCTTGTGCACGACGTAATCCAAATTCAAGTACAGTATCTCCTTGAGCTGCAAAGCAAACTCTAGATGCTTTCGTAGCAATAAGAGATTGAAAATTGACTATTGTCAACAATGCTGTTTCAATAAGTTGAGCTTGATACAAGGGTGCTTTAACAGTAATCAATGGCTCATTAGGGAACATTATAGTCCCTTCTTCAACAGCATAAATATCTCCTGTAAACTTAAACTCTTTCAAAAATTTTAAAAACTTGTCAGAAAATAAATTTAAGCTTTTTAAGTACTCCAAATCTTCATCTGAAAAATGAAGGTTATCTATGTATTCAACAACCTGATCAATACCACAAACTATAGTATACCCTCCATCACAAGCGTTTTTTCTAAAAAACATATCGAATACAACAATGTCTTCGTGAATATTTTTTTCAAAATAGCCATTTAACATAGTAAGCTGATATAAATCAGTAAGAAGTGTTAGATTTCTCATTATTTCTCTCCTTAATTATTATTAAATATTAAAAATTATAAAAACTCCCACACTTATACTAAAACATAATATAGTACAACTTTCAAGTATAAAGTATTACCTAACTATCATAAAATTATTTAAAGAGGAGGTTGATTATAATAGGAAAAATATGGTTTTACATGGTATCAATAGGAATAATAGGAAGTTTGATTTCTAAAAATATGGGAGAATTAAATAAAGTTATATTGAGTGAAACATCAAAAGGTATAGAATTTGCAATAAGTCTAGCTGGTATTATGGCACTCTGGATGGGTATAATGAATATTGCAAAAGAGTCAGGCTTGATTGAAAAAATAGGTCAGAAATTAAATCCTATAATGAGAAGATTGTTTCCTTCTATTCCAAAAGGTCACAAAGCAATGTCTTATATAGTTATGAATATTGCCTTGAACATGTTGGGTGCTGGTAATGGTGCAACAGCATTTGGCTTAAAAGCAATGAGTGAGCTTCAGACTTTAAATAACAAAAAAGATACAGCTACCAATGATATGATTATGTTTATGGTAATAAACATATCATCTATACAGATAATTCCATTTACTATAATTAAATTAAGAATGGATATGGGAGCTCAAAACCCAAGTGAAATAATTTTTACAACTTTATTTGCAACCATAATATCTACAGCAATAGCAATAATAACATGTAAATTTTTTCAAAGAAGATATAGATAAAGGGGATGTAGATATATGGAAGTATTTTCAAACTTACTTATACCAGTAATAATTTTGTACATAGTAGTTTATGGTAAATATAAAAAAATAGATGTATATGATAGTTTTGTAAAAGGGGCAATTGATGGTTTAAAGGCTGCATGGGATATTTTACCTTATATAATAGGTATATTTTTAGCAATAGGAATATTTAAAACTGGTAAAGGCCTTGATATGTTAGAATGGTTATTTACACCAATAGCAAATATGATGAGTATACCAAAAGAATTAATAGGTTTAATAAGTGTAAAACCTTTATCTGGAAGTGGTGCCTTGGGAATGTATAGCGAACTTGCACATAGAGTTGGAATAGGCAGTTTAGTAGAAAAAATGGGTGCTACAATTGTAGGCTCTTCTGAGACTATTTTTTATACAATGGCAATCTATTATGGGAGTTTAAAGATAAAAAATACTAGACATACATTGTCATGCGCTATGATTAGTCATGTTGCAGGAGTTATAGCAGCAGTTTTTATTTGCTATGTAATATTTGTATAATTTGTTGACAATGTGGGAAAAATTTTATAATATAGTGATTATATAGAAATAAATTGTAATATGAATTATAAGCTATGAAAAGAAGAGTAGATAAGGATTTTTTCTATCAGAGAGCTAGGTTAGGTGAAAGCTAGTGTAAAAAGATTTATTGAAGATGGTCTTGGAGCTTTTTATCTGAGCATATATGCTAAGGTAAAACGGTTAGGCACGTTATAGTCTACTAAGGTATCTATAAAGTTAATTTCTACATTTCATGTGAAACATAATCGTTATAGATGAATTAGGGTGGTACCGTGAATAATCTCGCCCCTATGTTAAATCATAGGAGGCGATTTTTTATTATTTTAAATGAAATATATATAATTATGAACGATAAAAAATTAGGAGGTAAGTAATATGAGCAAACCGAGTTTTTATGTAACAACACCAATATACTATCCAAGTGGAGGATTACACATAGGTCATACTTACTCAACAGTAGCTGCAGATACAATAGCTAGATTTAAACGTTTCTGTGGATATGATGTAAAGTTTTTGACAGGAACAGATGAACATGGTGAAAAAATACAAAAGAAAGCAATAGAACAAGGAATGTCAGAAATAGAATACCTTGATGGAATGATAAAAGATATAAAAGCATTATGGAATACTATGGATATATCTTATGACGATTTTATAAGAACAACAGAAAAAAGACATACAGATATAATACAAAAAATATTTACTAAGTTATATGAACAAGGTGATATATACAAAGGAGAGTATGAAGGTAGATATTGTACTCCTTGTGAGAGTTTCTGGACAGAATCACAGTTATTAGAAGGAAACAAATGTCCTGATTGTGGAAGAGAAACATACTTAGTAAAAGAAGAATCTTATTTCTTTAGATTATCTAAATATGAAGATAGATTAAAAGAGTTATTTAAAGACGATAGTTTCTGTTTCCCAGCTGCTAGAAAAAATGAAATGGTGGCAAATTTCTTAGATAAAGGGCTGGAAGATTTAAGTGTAACAAGAACAACTTTTGACTGGGGAATAAAAGTTCCTTTTGATGAAAAGCATGTAATTTATGTATGGGTAGATGCTTTATGTAACTATATAACAGCATTAGGATATATGACAGATAATGATGAAGAATTTAAAAAATATTGGCCTGCAAATGTTCAAATAGTAGGTAAAGAGATAGTGAGATTCCATACAATAATATGGCCAGCACTTTTAATGGCTTTAGGTTTAGAAGTTCCAAAACAAGTATTTGGTCATGGATGGATATTGTTTGCTGATGATAAAATGAGTAAATCAAAGGGTAATGTTGTTTATCCAGAGCCAATAATAGAAAGATATGGAATAGATACTCTTAAATATTTCTTATTAAGAGAGTTTGCATTTGGTCAAGATGGAAGTTATACTCATAGAAATTTTGTAACAAGAATAAATTATGACCTAGCAAATGATTTAGGAAACTTAGTAAGTAGAACTGTAGCAATGGTTGAAAAATACAACGGTGGTATAATACCAACAGTAAAAACTTCAACTGATTTTGATGCTGATTTAAAAGAGCAAGCTGTATCAACTAGAGAAAATTTTGAGGCTGAAATGGATAAAATGCAATTCCATGAAGCATTAGAGAGTGTATGGAAACTAGTTAGAAGAACTAATAAATATATAGATGAGACTATGCCTTGGGTGCTTGCTAAAGATGAAAGTAAAAAAGATGAATTAGATACAGTTTTATATAATTTATGTGAATCTATAAGAATAATTGCAACACTAATAAATCCTATAATGAATGAAACTGCTAATAAGATATATGCACATATAGGAATACAAGGTCAAGATGATATAACTACATGGGAAAGCACAAAGACATTTGGTCTTATTGGAGAAAACGTAAAAGTGTTTAAAGGCGAACCTTTATTCCCAAGACTAGATGTAGAAAAAGAAATAGAAGAATTAACTAAAATGTTTTCTGGGAAACCTCCAGTAGAAGAAAAACCTTTAGAGCATAAAGAAGAAATTACTATTGATGATTTGGATAAAATAGAGCTTAGAGTAGGAAAAATAATAAGTTGTGAAAAGCATCCAAAAGCAAATAAATTATTAGTATCACAAGTTAAGATTGGACCAGAAACAAGACAAATAGTGTCTGGAATAGCTGAATACTATAAACCAGAAGATTTAGTTGGTAAAGAGGTTACAGTGGTATGTAACTTAAAACCAGTTAAGTTAAGAGGTGTAGAATCTCAAGGGATGATATTAGCAGCAGGAGATGATGGTGACCCTTATGTTCTACCATTTACACAAGGTGCCAAGGATGGATGCGAGGTTCGCTAATAGGCAATTAAACAGTAAGGAGATAAAAAATGTTATTTGACTCACATGCACATTTAAATGATGAAAGTTTTGATGAAGATAGAGATGAACTTATTGGTTCATTAAAAGAAAAAGGTGTAGATTTGGTTGTAAATCCAGGAGCAGATATAGAAACTTCTATAACAGCAATTGAACTATCAAAAAAATATGACTTTATATATTCGGCAGTTGGGGTACATCCACATGATGTATCAAAACTAGATGATACAGCAATAGACACTCTAAGAAGACTTGCAACTGAAAATGAAAAGGTTGTGGCTATAGGAGAGATTGGGTTAGATTATTATTATGATTATTCTCCAAGAGAAGAGCAAAAAGAGTGGTTTAAGAAACAAATTGAACTAGCTAATGAGTTAAAGCTTCCAATAATAATACATGATAGAGATGCACATGCGGATACTTTTGAGATAATAAAAAACACTAAGAGTCCTGAAATAGGTTGTGTGCTTCATTGTTATAGTGGTAATGTGGAATTAGCTAGAGAATATGTTAAAATGGGATGCTATATATCAATTCCAGGAACAGTTACTTTTAAAAATAATAAAAAAACTAGAGAAGTTGTAAGAGAGATACCTCTAGAAAGACTGTTTATAGAAACTGATTCACCATATATGTCACCAGAACCACATAGAGGAAAGAGAAATAATCCTTCTCAAGTAGCTTTTGTTGCAGATAAAATAGCTCAAGAAAAAGGAATATCTTATGAGGAAGTGTGTAAAATTACTAAAGAAAATGCGAAGAAGTTCTTTAATATAAAATAAGTAAATTAAAAATAAAATTTACAATTATACAAAAATAATAGTTATAAATATAGAAAAAGCATACCATTCAGTTTGAATGGTATGCTTTTTTTATTTGTAATATTATAATTTTTTATTAGTTTTACAACATACTTCTTAACATTGTTAAAAAAGAATTTACAAGATATTCACTAGAATTAACTCAAACATAATATCCATTTAACTTAGATTGTATATTATATTCTTAGAAATAAGTAAATAAAGGAAAGATTAAGGAGGCAAAATTTTGCATACAGTTGATAGTACTAAGATATTGATAAATATGAACTATGAGAAATTAGAGCAAATATATTTAATGATAAAAAATACATCAAGCATTTCTATAATTAAAGCCCCTAGCTTAGCTACAGTGATGGTGAGAGCCAACGAAAGTGTAAAAAATACTACATTTAATTTAGGAGAAATACTAGTTACAGAGTGTAGTGTTAAGGTAGATGAAAGCTTAGGTTATGGTATAGTTGCAGAAAATAATGAAAAAAAAGTTATTTGCTTGGCAACTATAGATGCAGTTTTACATAGCAATAATAATAAATTTGATGAATTAAAGAACTACATAAATAAAAGTATCTGTGAAGAAAGTTTAAGATATGAGCAAGAACTTATTAATGAATTTAGTTTAATTAATAAAACAAAAGTCCAATTCAATACTATGGATTAAGTAGGAGGAGAATCATGGTAAGTTACACGCAAGAAATATATAGAAAGTTGCTAGATAGTGCTTCATTTCCTGGGAAATTAAATAACATCAATAATATAAATATAGAAAATAATACAAAATTATCAAATGGAGCAATTGGTATAGCAATTACTTTATTAGACCAAGAAGTTACCTTCTATATAGAAAACTGTACTAAAGAAGATATAAAAAATATAAGAGCGCTGACAATGTCAAACCAAGTAAATTACAATAAATCAGATTATCTGTTTTTAGATATTAATTCAGAATTAGATATACTACAAATTAAAATAGGTTCTTTTGAATATCCTGATGAAAGTACAACTATAATACACCAAGTAAATGAACTATCAACAGATTATAAAGATAAATTCATAAGACTTTATTTAAGTGGTCCTGGTATAAAATCTAAAAAGAATTTATATATAGATGGAGTTAAACAAGAATTCTTAGAAAGATTACTTATGATAAATAAAGACTATCCGACAGGGTCAGATTTGATTTTAATAGATAACAAAGGAGAACTTGCATTTATACCAAGGTCATCAAAATTAAGTTGGGAGGTATTATAATAATGGCTTATGTGGCAGTTAAAGGTGGAGAAGAAGCTATATTACAGGCTAAAAATATACTTGAATTTTATAGAATAAAAGGAGAAAGCCTACCAATAGATGTAAAACAAATTAAAGAGCAAATGTCTTATGCTGTGGACAAAGTGATTTCTGAAGGAAGTCTATACAATAAGGAATTATCTGCATTAGCTATAAAACAGGCTCAAGGTGATATATTAGAAGCATCTTTCTATATAAGAGCATTAAGGTCAACAATGCCTAGAGTAACCTATTCAGAACCTATAAATACAGAAGAAATGAGAATAGGTAGAAGAATATCAGCTACATTTAAAGATATACCAGGAGGGCAGTATCTTGGAGCAACTAGAGATTATGAAAATAGAATACTAAATGTAGAGTTGCTTAAAGAAGATGAAGAAAAAAATAGAGATTTTAAAGCTAACTATATAAATGACTTAGAAAAAGTGAATGAAATACCTAAATTCACAAAAGTATCTAATATATTTAGAAAAGAGAATTTGTTGGAAGAGGATACTTATGAAGATAAATTAGAAGAAGTAATAGATGATATTACAAGAAACAGCCTAAGATTTCCAGTTTCTAGGTCAGCTAAATTGCAGGCACTTACTAGAGGTGAAAGTGGAGCCGTATCAGGGTTTGCTTATTCTATTGTAAGAGGTTTTGGTGATGAACATCCATATATAAGTGAACTTAGGACAGGAGATGTATATATAAAAATAAAACATCCTATTTATGAAGATGAGCAAATAACAATCGGAGAAATGTTAGTTACTGAGTGTGAAATAGTATCAAAAGCATCACAAAGTAAGTCTGAAAATTCTAAAAATAAATCGGGAGATATAAATAAAATGTCTTTAGGATATGGTCTTTGTATGGGAAATAATGAAAATAAGGCTATATCTATGGCTATACTAGATAAATCTTTGGAACCAAATAGTGAAAAATTAGCCCAAGATGAAGAATTTGTATTACTTCATATAGATGGTATAGATTCATTAGGGTTTATATCTCACTTTAAGCTTCCTCACTATGTAGATTTTAAAGCAGATGTAGAAAGAATAAAATAGGATATGGAGGGAAATTAAGTGATATATAACTATGGTTTTTTAGATGAAAATACAAAAAAAGAAATCCGAAGAAAAATACTAAAAGCAGTTTCAATACCTGGTTATCAAGTACCTTTTGGTTCAAGAGAATTACCTATTGCTAAGGGATGGGGGACTGGAGGACTACAACTAACCCTATCATTGCTTGGTGAAAGTGATGTAGTAAAAGTGATTGACCAAGGAAGTGATGATTCTACAAATGCTTGTAATATAAGAAATTTTATTTCAAGTGTAAGTAATGTAGAAACTACAAAAGATACATTAAAATCTACATTGATTCAAACAAGACATAGAATACCAGAAGAAAAATTAATGTCTAATCAAATACTGATATTTCAAGTGCCAATACCAGAGACACTTAGAATAGTAGAGCCTAGTGAAGTAGAGACAAGAAGAATGCATTCAGAAGAAGATTATAGTAGGATGTGGGTATATCTGTATGAAGATATAGTTAAATTTGATGATATATCAATAGCAGCAGAGTATCCATGTAAAGTAAATGATAGATATTTAATGAATCCATCGCCAATACCAAGATTTGATATAAAGAAATTAAACATGTCAGATAACTTATTTTTATTTGGTGCAGGTAGAGAAAAGAGAATATACGCTATACCTCCATACACAAAGGTAGAACCTTTAGAATTTGATGACTATAAATTTGAAGAGGAAAAATTTGAAGGAAAACATTGTAGTTTATGTAAAAGTTCAAATACATTTCTAGATGAAGTATATGATGGTGATACTAATGAAAAGTACTATAGCTGTTCTGATACAAGTTATTGTGAAAAAGTTAGGTTAAGAAATGATGGCGTAGATGTGGCAATTGGAGGTGCTTGGAATGAGTAGTGCAAAACTAGGCGAAGACAAAAAAATAGAAAATATAGATAAACAAGTGTTAATAGGAAAAAATATTAATCTTATTTATGGAGATGGATGTGAAAATTGTTTTGAGAGTACAGGATATGAAAGTAATAATATATGTAAATATTGTGGTTCTATAGTTGCATGTAATAATGTAAATCTTGAACTTTATGAAGGAGAAGTTCTTGGTATTGTTGGAGAATCTGGTTCAGGAAAAAGTACATTGTTAAAGATTTTGTTTTTTCAAGAGAATGCAAATAGTGGAGAAGTGTACATGTCAAATTATGACAAGTGTACAAATATATTAGAACTCTCAGACCAAAAAAAGAGGTACATAAAGAATCATTTTATGGGTATTGTATATCAAAATCCCCACCTTGGTTTAAATTTGAATTTTAGTAGTGGTGGGAATATAGCAGAGAAATTATTAATGGCTAATATATATAATGTTGAGAAAATAAGAGATAGGGCTAAAGAGCTTCTAGTAAAGACTAATATACCTGTAGAAAGAATAGACCACAAACCGAAATATTTTAGTGGGGGAATGCAACAAAGAGTTCAAATAGCAAAAGCACTTTCTAATAATCCTCCAATACTTTTATTAGACGAAGTTACAACAGGACTGGATGTTTCTGTACAAGCTGAGGTATTAGATTTAATAAGGGAAATACAAAGAGAGCTTAAAATCTCTATGATAGTAGTATCTCATGACTTTGATGTTATAAAAATGCTTGCTGATAGGACAATTGTTATGAAAAATGGAAGTGTAATCGAATCTGGTTTAACAGACCAAATAATGGAAGACCCACAGCATCCATATACTCAGCAACTTATAAATTCACTACTATAAATAATATTTGTAAATAAGTAAAATGGGGGTTTTAAATAAAATGGAAGAAATTATACTTGAAGTAAATAATTTTAGCAAAGATTTTGAATTACATGCATTAAATAAAACTATAAAAGCGTGTAGTGAAATAAATTTTACAATTTCCAAAGGTGAATTTTTAGGAATAATAGGAAAATCTGGAGCGGGAAAGTCTACTATATTAAAAAGTATTTATAAAACATATATCCCAACGACTGGAGAAATAATATTTAACTCAGAAATATATGGAAAGATAGATTTATCTACAATTGGTGACAGAGAAATGATAAATCTTAGAAAAAAGGAAATAGGATATGTATCACAGTTTTTAAAAACACTTCCACGAATAACGGCTATTGAGCTAGTAGTACATTCTTTAATTGAGAGTGGATTTGAAAAAGATTGTGCATATGATATGGCAAAAGATATACTAACTCAGTTTGAAATAAAGGAAAACTTGTGGGATGCTTATCCGAATAATTTTTCTGGCGGAGAAAAATTAAGATTAAATCTAGCACAAGCTATGGTCAAAAAACCTAGGCTTTTGTTACTTGATGAACCAACTGCATCACTTGATAATCAATCTAAAATATACGTAAAAGAAAAAATGTTGGAACTTAAAAATCAAGGAACTACAATGATAGGGATATTTCATGATATAGAATTTATGGAGACTGTTATAGATAAAACATTTACTATGACAAAAGGCACTATAAGTGAAAGTGGGGTAGCTTAGATGGTAAAATTAATTCATAATGCAAATATTGTATTGGAAGATAAAATATTAGAAAATGGCCATTTAATTATAGAAGGAGATACAATAAAGAAAGTCTCAAATGATAAGATTGATTATTTACTAGATTTCAACGAGATAGATGAAATAATAGATGCAAAAAACTTATATGTTATACCTGGTATCATAGATATTCATAGTGATGCTATTGAAAAGGAAATAGAGCCAAGACCAAGTACATTATTACCATTTAATATGGCATTTTATGAACTAGATAAAAAACTACCTGCAAATGGAATAACAACAGTTTATCATTCTATATCTTTGGGTGATGGAGTAGGAGTTAGAAGTATTGATAATTCTTTGGAAATGATTGAAAATATCGATTCGTACAAAAATATAAATAGTAAGAATATAAATCATAAAGTTCACTTAAGGTATGAAGTGTTATACCATGAAGGTTTAGAGAAGGTGTCAGAGTTGTTAGAAGAAGATAAAATAGACTATTTATCTATAATGGACCATTCTCCAGGACAAGGTCAGTATACAAATCCAAAGTTCTATAGAGAGTATGCTACTAAGGTATGGGGAGTAACAGAAAATTATGTAGATACATGGTTAGATGACTTAGTAGATTTACATGATAATTTAGATTGGAATAAAATAGCCAGTGTCATCGGAGTGGCAAAAACTAAAAATATAAATGTTGCATCACATGATGATGATACGTTAGAAAAAATGGATTTTATAAAAAATATAGGAGTTAATGTATCTGAATTTCCTATAACTCTTGAAGTTGCAAAATATTCAAAGAAATTGGGTGTTTTAACTTGTCTAGGTGCCCCAAATATTGTAAGAGGGAAATCTCATAATAACAACTTAAAGGCAATGGATGCTATATTGGAAGACTGTTGTGATATTGTTTGTTCAGACTATCTTCCATCAGCAATGATAAAGTCCATGTGCATAGTTGCACAAGAAACTAACAATCTAAATAAAGCAGTTAACCTATTTACTTCAAATCCAGCTAAAGCAGTTGGTATATATGGTGAAAGAGGTAGCATAAAAGAAAATAAAAAAGCGGATTTAGTTTTATTGGATATTGATAGTGAGTATCCAAGAGTTGTAAATACTATTGTAAATGGAAAAACAGTTTATAAAAGGGAGGTATAAAGATTGTTAACAGATTTACATTGTCATACAAGCATATCAGATAATAACTTCACTACAGAAGAAATAATTAAGAGAGCATCAGAAAATAATATAAGTGTTTTAGCAATAACAAATCATGATACATTGTCTGGATTAGATGAAGCTATCATATTGGGAGAAAATTATGGAATAACTATAATACCAGGTATAGAAATATCAGCATACGATTATAAAAACAGAAAAAGAGTTCATATCTTGGGCTATAACATAGATTTAAATAGTCAAGAAATAAAAAATTTATGTAATCCAATGGTTTGTGATAGACATAAAGCATCTGTTAAGATGGTAAATAAAATTATAGATTTAGGATATAAAATATCTCTAGAAGATGTAAAGAAATATTCATCAAAGACTGGAATATTTAAACAACATATAATGAAAGCGCTTATAGATAAAGGATACACAGATAAAATATATTCAAGTTTATATAAAGAGTTGTTTCATAGAGGAAATGGTAAGGCGTATGTATCTTTAAAATATGTAGATTATAAAGATGCAATAAGAGCTATAAAAAGTTCTGGTGGAATTTGCGTACTAGCTCATCCTGGGCAAATGGACAATTTTAATGCTATTGAAGATATGGTGAATGTTGGATTAGATGGGATAGAAGTGTATCATCCATCTCACAATAAAGACTTAGAAAAAGAGTCACTTTCTTATGCTAAGAAATACAACTTAGTTGTTACAGGAGGCTCAGATTATCATGGGCTTTACTCTCAGCATGAGTGTGACCTAGGAAGTAAAAGCTTAAATAGAGAAGATTTATTTAAGTTTAGGTTAGCCTTAGGAGGGGTTTTATAAATGTCTTTTTTACAAGTTAAAGATGTAAGTAAAAGTTATGGACAAGCTAAAGTGCTAAAAGACATATCTATTGATATTGAAAAAGGAGAGTTTATTTGTTTATTGGGACCAAGTGGATGTGGGAAAAGTACATTGCTTAGGATAATTGCAGGGCTTGAAGACAAACATGATGGAAAAATAATAATAAATGATAAAGATATGACAAACTCACCACCTGAAAGTAGAAATTTTGGTATAGTTTTTCAGTCATATGCACTATTTCCAAATATGACTGTTTACAAAAACATAGCTTTTGGCTTAGAAAATAAAAATATAAATAAATCTAATATTGATAAGAAAGTTAATGAAGTTTTAGAGGTAGTAGAATTAAGTGGATATGAGAAAAAGTATCCCTCTCAATTATCAGGAGGGCAACAACAGAGAGTCGCACTAGCTCGTGCAATTGCTCTAGAGCCAGATTTTTTACTTCTTGATGAACCATTATCTGCATTGGATGCAAAAGTAAGATTGAAACTTAGGGAACAGATTAGAAGCTTACATAGAAAACTGGGTATTACTACTATAATGGTAACTCACGACCAAGAAGAGGCACTTTGCTTGGCGGATAAAATGGTTGTTATGAATAGTGGAGAAATAATACAGGTTGGGACTCCAAAAGAAGTATATAAAAATCCAGAGACCCCTTTTGTAGCTGATTTTATAGGAACAATAAACTTTATAGATGATGGTATTAATAAGATAGCTATCAGACCAGAAGATATAAAAGTAGAATTTAATAGAGATTCTAAAGACAATGATATCAAAGTTGGAGAGATTTTAGATATTGAATTTAGAGGATTTAACTATAGAATTACAGTTGAGTATTGTTCTAAGAAAATAAAATTAGATATAGTTTCAAAAGTTGCAGAACAAATGAAACTATGTATAGGGTCTAAAATAAATTTTAAAATTCCCAAAGAAGGAATTGTAGAATATAAATCAGAGGGATGTGCTTAATAGCTAGGGGTGAATAAATGATAACAACAAAAAACAAAAGAAGGATAAGTGATAGTACAATACAAAAATGTTTTTTAATTTTTTCGCTAATTATACTAATAGTATTTATATTGTTTCCTTTAGTATCATTATTAAAAAATGCATTTTTAGATACAAGTGGAAACTTCATAGGTATTTCAAATTTTAGTAAATATGCTGAAAATCCAAGTCTTATAGCATCATTTAAAAATTCAATTTTTGTATCTACAGTTTCATCTTTAATATCACTATGTTTAGCATTTATCTATTCATATGCAATAACAAGAACAAATATAAAATTTAAGAATTTTTTTAAAACTATGGGAATGTTTCCCCTTTTTGCACCAACTATGTTATATGGTATTTCACTTATATACCTGTTTGGAAATAAAGGAATATTTACAACAATGGGATTTGAGATACCATTATATGGACCATTAGGAATAATTGTCTCTCAAATACTGTTTACATTTCCACAAGCTTTTTTAATACTATCCGTTGCTCTTTCAATGGCAGATTATAGACTTTATGAAGCAGCAGATAGCTTAGGGGCTAGTGATTTTAAAAAGTTTTTTAAAATTACAATTCCAGGCATAAAGTACTCACTAGTAAGCTCCTTCTTTGTATCCTTTATACTTGCATTTACAGACTTTGGAGCAGCAAAAGTAGTCGGAGGAAACTATAATGTGTTAGCTACAGATATATATAAGCAAGTAGTAGGGCAGTTTAACATACCAATGGGAGCAACTGTTTCTATGGTAATGTTGATTCCTGTACTAATAGCTTTTACATTAGACAAGGTGGCAAGTAAAAAACAAGGAATGACTATAACAGCAAAATCTATGCCTTATAAAATTAAAGAAAACAAATTTAGAGATAGAGTATTTTTAATAGCATGTAGTTTTATAACTTTATTAATCTTCATTTTGATATTTGTTTCAGTTATAGGTTCAGTCATAAAATTATGGCCATATAACCTAAGTTTTACAATGGAACATTATACATTTAAAGGTATTTTAGGAAGCGGATTAAAAACCTATTTAAGCAGTTTAAAAATATCAACATTAACAGCTATATTTGGAACTATATTTGTGTTTTTTAGTGCATACATGATAGAAAAAGTAGATAAGTTTCCACGATTAAGACAAACAGCTTACTTTTTATCTATGATACCAATGGCATTACCAGGTCTAGTGCTAGGAATATCATATATAACTTTTTTTAACTCAGCAAGTAATCCACTAAATTTCCTATATGGTGGTACAGCTATACTTGTCATAGTAAATATAGTACATTTTTACTCTGTTTGCTTTATAACTTCAAATTCGTCACTAAAAATGTTGGATAGAGAGTATGAGTTAGTTGCAAAATCTATAAACATTCCCTTTTATAAAGTGTTTTTCAACATCACAGTACCAATGTCTATAACATCAATACTTGAGATAGTAGTATATTATTTTGTAAATTCAATGGTTACTGTTTCAGCATTAATATTTTTATATACTCCTCAGACTCAGACTGCATCAATATCCATATTGAAGTTAGATGAGATAGGATATATAGGACCATCAGCAGCTATGGCAGTATTAGTGCTTTTAACAAATATAATAGTAAGACTTTGCTATGAATTCGTAACAAAAAAATTAAAAAATAATACACAAAAATGGCAACAAAAAGATGTTGCATAGGGGAGGTAAAGATGAAATTTAAGAAGCTAGTTTCTTTAGGAGTATTATCAACACTTTTATTGAGTGTAATAACAGGATGTAGCACTGCCTCATCAGGTGGAGACTCAAAGTCTGATAGTAAAACAAAAGGTGATTTAACAGTTTACACAGCAATCGAAGAAGACAGTATAGACCCATATTTAGCTACATTTAAAGAAAAATACCCAGATATTAAATTAAATGTTGTTAGAGCATCAACAGGAGATATAACAGCAAGACTATTAGCAGAAAAAGATAATCCTCAAGCAGATATTGTATGGGGGATTGCTGCCACAAGCTTGCTAGTTGCAGATGACCAAGGAATGTTAGAACCATACGCTCCAGAAGGGTCTGATAAAATAGACCCTGCATTTAAAGATGGTAAAGAAGTACCTTCATGGGTTGGAATAGATGCTTGGATGACAGGTATAACAGTAAATACTAAAGAATTAAAAGATAAAAATATACCAGTTCCTAGTTCTTATGAAGATTTGATAAAGCCAGAATATAAAGGTCTTATATCTATGCCTAATCCATCTTCTTCTGGTACAGGATATTTAACGGTATCAGCGCTTATACAAATTATGGGAGAAGAAAAAGCATGGCAGTATATGGATAAGTTACATGAAAATATTGGTGTATATACTCAATCAGGTTCAGCTCCAGCTACATCGGCAGCTTCAGGAGAGTATCCTATAGGGATATCTTTTGGATACAGAGGCATAAAATTAAAAGAAGAAGGTTATCCAGTAGAAGTAGTGTTTCCAAAAGAAGGTTCTGGATGGGATATAGAAGCAAATGCTCTTGTAAAAAAAGATAATATAAAAGAAGCTTCTAAGGTATTTTTAGATTGGGCAATAAGTAAAGATGCAATGAATGAGTATTCTAAGAACTATGCAGTTACTACAGTTGATACAGGAAATCCAATCCCAGAAGGATTCCCTAAAAAGCCATTAGAACAAATGATAGATAATGATTTAAAATCAGCAGCAAAAAATAGAGAAACTATATTAAATAAATGGATATCAAAATATGATGGAAAGACAGAAAAGGAAAGTTAAATTCATTAATAAAATCCAATAAAAAAGAGCCTAGAATATAAAATTTATATCTAGGCTCTTTTAATGTATATTTGTCCTGAGTTCTACATCTTTTTCTATAAATCATTAATATTAAAAAAGAAAATTGTATGGATGATATAATATTAATACAGGTAATGCTACATGGGACTTATTGTTGCTTATAGGTGATTCAATAGAATATAATAGTGAATATATTTATCTAGTAGGAATAAATTTTTCTTAAACTATAGATTTCTAAATAAAAATAAATAGGTTAGTGCCTTGATTAAATTAAATAAAAACCTTAAAATAAAGAGATGTAAACAAAAACTAAAAACAAATAAAAGGTGAATTTATATGATAAAAGAGATAATAGTAGTAGAGGGAAGAGATGATGTTACAGCTGTTAAGAGAGCAATAGATGCAGAACTTATAACCACAGGTGGATTTGGATTTCCAAAAGGAGTAATGGAGCGTATAAAATCAGCTAATGAAAGACGAGGAGTTATAATATTTACAGACCCAGATTTTGCAGGTGAAAAAATAAGAAAAAAAATAGCATCAGAAGTTCCAGGATGTAAACATGCGTTTTTACCAAGAGAAGAAGCTAAAAAGGATGGAGATATAGGTATAGAAAATGCTACTCCTAAAAGTATAATAGCAGCTTTAAATAAAGTTAGAACTGAAAGTACAGAGAAAAGAGATGAATTTAAACAAGTTGATTTGATTAGAAATGGTCTTATAGGAAATGAAGATGCATCATCTAGGAGAGATGCACTTGGTAAAATACTTGGGATTGGTTATGGAAATGCAAAGCAATTTTTAAATAGATTAAATAATTATGGTGTTGAAAGAGAAGAATTTATAAGTGCATTAAAACAAATTTAAATGTAAGCATGTATGATATGAAAAAAATATATAAAAAATAAATATAAAATTATGGAGTAATTTAAAATAAATTATCTTTAATAAATATTTTGCTTTAAACACATGTAAATAAGTATAATTAATAGGATAAAATCTTAAAATAAGTTAAAAAGGAGTAAACGATGGATAGACTATCTTCACACAGTGCAACGAAAGAAGTAGTACAAAAACATAATTTTAAATTTTCAAAGTCTTTAGGTCAGAATTTTTTAATAGATAGTAATATAATAGATAAAATATTGGATGGAGCTAGAGTTACAGAAGGAGATAACATAATAGAAGTAGGTCCTGGGATAGGTACACTTACTCGTGAAATGGGTAAGGTAGCAGAGAAAGTGGTAGCTATAGAAATTGATAGAAACTTAATTCCTATATTGAAAGATACCTTATCAGATTTAGAGAATATAGAAGTTATAAACCAAGATATATTAAAAGTAGATATACAAGAACTAGTAAAAGATAAATTAAATGGTGGACCAGTTAAGCTTGTAGCAAATCTTCCATATTATATAACTACACCAATAGTTATGAAATTTTTAGAAGAGGATATACCTGTAACGGATATAGTAGTTATGGTTCAAAAAGAAGTTGCAGATAGAATGAATGCTGTTCCAAGTACAAAGGATTATGGAGCATTGTCCATAGCTGTTCAGTACTATTGTGAAACAGAAATTGTAGCAAAGGCTCCAAGACATATGTTTATACCACAACCCAATGTAGATTCAACGGTTATAGGTTTACATGTCAGAGCTGAAAAGAAATATGATGTTCATAATGAAGAACTATTTTTCAAGACAGTAAAAGCATCTTTTGGACAAAGAAGGAAGACTTTACTTAATTCATTGGGAGGCCTTGGTTTTCTTAATAAGGACGAAATAAGAGAAATATTAAAAGAAGCTAATATAGATGAAAAAAGACGTGGTGAAACTCTTAGTATAGAAGAGTTTGCAGTTCTTTCAAATATAGTAAATACAAAAGTATCTTCTAAATAGGAGGTACTTTTTTTTATTTTATTAACATATATTGTTTAGAGAAACTGTGTTAAGGGGGGATTGCAGTGGGTTCTAAAAGAAAGTTTAAAAGAGACTATATAATACTAGAAGCTAAAGACATAAACTTTAGATACAAAGAACGAGTACTGCCAAAAGCTTTTGCAAAAGTCGAAGTAAATGATGAAAAATCAATCATTGCATTATATGTAGAAAATCTAAAATATGTTAAAGATGGGTATAAAGCAGTAGCAATAAAAGGTGACCATGGATTAATAGACTTAGGAAATATAATTTTAAATGAACAAGGAAGAGGTGAATTTGTTTTAGATTTAGAGGATTATGATGAAGAAATAAAAGGAATTGCCTTATTGTATGAAAGAAATATTCCTCTAGTTGGGTTTAAGGGAAATAAGATTGAAAATTATGAGGACATATTATTCCAAGATGTAGAAGATGAAGAGTTAGCTGAAAGTGAAGAAGAGTATTTAGAAGAAGATATAGAGGTTGAAAGAGAAGAAGAGTACTTAGAAGAAGATGCTGATAATGAAGAAAACAGTGATAGTGACGAAGAATATATTATAGAAGAATATGATGAAGATGAATATGAAGATTATTGGGAAGATGATGAAACTGAAGAGGGAGAATTAAAGATAAGAGCAGATGTAGAAGATTCTAGTGATGATGAAATTGAAGAATTTAATAACTATAAGGAAATAGAAAATTATAACAAGGCTAAAGAAAATGAATTCTATGACGATATAGAATATGAAGATGAATATGATGAGGATGAAGAAGATTTTGAAATAAGACATGAAGAAAAGGTAGTTGCTTCTCAAAAAACTACTAAGTCAAAGAAAACTCAAAAAGAACAAAATAATGTTGAAAAAGTAAAAAGAGCCAATGGAATAAATCAAATAGATAGTGGGAATAAGCAAGCTGGAACATTACTTATGCCTAGACAAATAAAGAAAGGGTTAAAGTTATTTAGAGAAGTTAAGCCTTTTACAGCAGATTATATAGACAATACAAGATGGTGGAAAATAGAGGTAAACCCTACAACATTGTGTGGATATTCAATGCCTTATTTAGGATATTTAAATGTATTGAATTATACAATGTATAGTGATGCAGTTTTACATTCATATAAATATAGACATTACTTATTCGGAGTACAATATGATGAATATAATAAGAGAAAGCATTATATTTATGCTATTCCAGGTAATAGAAATGAACAACCAGATAATGGAAGTACAGGATTTTTGAGATATCAAGCTTGTGACCACAGAACCAATAGTTTAGGCTACTGGTTATGCTTTATAGATTCTAGACAGAGAAGTATAGTTAGATAAAACAATAAGAATGAAAGAATTTAACTTTAACTTTCATTTTAGTAAAGAAACTTAACTAAAATGATATAAAAGTTTAAAAACTATTGATAATATTTAAATATTACACTACAATATATGTTGAAATACCTATTATATTATGGAGGAAGATTATGATAAACGAGCAAAGAATTTTAAATGAGTTCCTTGAATTAATACAGATAGACAGTTTATCTTTAAAAGAGGGGAACGTAGCCAAAGTATTAGTTGAAAAGTTAGAAGAAATAGGTTGTTCAGTTGTAGTAGATAATGCTGGTGAAAAAGCAAATGGAGAAACAGGCAATATAATAGCTACTTTAAAAGGAAATAAAGAAGGAAAGAAAATATTATTTAGTTCACATATGGATACAGTAACTCCAGGAATAGGGGTAAAACCTATAGTGGATGAAGTAAATGGAATAATAAAAAGTGATGGGACTACAATATTAGGATCTGATGATAAAGCAGGTATAGCAGCTATATTAGAGGGATTAAGACAAGTAAAAGAAAATAATATAGAACATACTGATATTCAAGTTGTATTCTCTATATGTGAAGAATGTGGATTAGTTGGAGCTAAAAATTTAGACTATGCAAAAATAGATTCTAAATATGCCTTTGTATTAGATAGTGGTGGTTCTCCAGGAGAGATAATAGTAAAAGCTCCTGCACAAGATGTAATAAATGTTAAGATATTAGGAAAGACAGCTCATGCAGGTCTTGAGCCTGAAGCTGGTATAAGTGCTATAATGGTAGCTGCTAGAGCAATAGATAATATGAATTTACTTAGAATAGATGAAGAAACAACTGCTAACATAGGAATTATAAATGGTGGAACAGCTACAAATATAGTAACAGGAGAAGTTAACATAGTTGCAGAAGCTAGAAGTCTAAAAGAAGATAAATTAGATGTTCAAACTAAACATATGGTAGAAACTTTTGAAAAAGCTGCTAAGGATTTTGGAGCTAAAATTGAAATAGATGTAAATAGAGCATATACTCCAATAGATGTGAATGAAAATTCAGAAATAATACAACTTGCAAAAAAAGCATTTTCAAATTTAGGAATAGAAGGTCATACTGAATCTACAGGAGGAGGTAGCGATACTAATATATTAAGTAAAAATGGTATTGAAGCTATAACTCTAGGAATAGGTATGAAAAATGCGCATACATTAGATGAACATATAGCTATAAAGGATTTATATGATTCTGCCAAAATGGTAATAGAGATAATAAAAGAAGCATAAATTTAAATAATAGTGTATAATATATATATCGCCTAGCTCAAGCTAGGTGATTTTTCATTTTATAGAAGATTGATAATCTCTATTGAAAGTAAAAGATATACATTTGAATATAATAATAAATTTAATTTATGTTTAAGTATATGTTTTTAATAATATTTAGATTTGGTTTGTTAGGAGGAATAACAATGGAAACAAGGTATGAGGAAGCAAATAAAATAACAATACAATCAATAATTTGGAATATAGTCTTAACAATAATTAAGGTGATAGCTGGTATTATTGGTAATTCGAGTGCTATGATTGCAGATGGATTACATTCAGCCTCAGATATTATAAGTTCTATAGGTGTACTGATAGGTAATTATGTATCTTCTAGACCAGGAGATAAGGAACATAATTATGGTCACGAAAAGGCAGAGACATTGGTATCATTCGTATTATCAATATTACTTATATTTGTTTCTATAACAATAGGTATAGGGGCTATTAAATCATTATTTAACTTAGATGCATTGAGTGTTCCATCAATACTTCCGTTAATAGTGTCAGTCATCTCAATTTTGATAAAAGAGTATCAATATAGAATAACAATCAAAGTTGCTAAAAAGATAAATTCACCAGCTTTAAAAGCAGATGCTTGGCATCATAGGTCAGATGCTCTATCTTCAGTGGCTGCATTTATAGGTATAGGAGGTTCTATTTTAGGATTTAAACCATTAGACCCAATTGCGTCAGTTGTAGTGGCAGTATTTGTGGCTAAGGTAGGAATCGATATACTTAGAAGTTCTGTAAATGAATTGATGGATGTTTCAGTTGATGAAGAAGAAAGAAGAGAATTAAAGTTTATTGTAGCAGATACAGAAGGTGTTAAAAATCTAGGAGATATAAAGACTAGAAAGCATGGAGCTATGGCATATGTGGACTTGACTATATGTGTTGATGAAAATCTCACAGTAAAACAGGGGCACGATATTGCTACTAAGTTGGAAAAACATATAATAAAACATATGGAATTTGTAAAAGGGATAACAGTTCATGTTGAACCATGCACTAATTGCCAAGGAAATAAGTGTATAAAATAATTATAGCTTAAAAAAAAGTGTAAAAAGTTATATAATTGTTTTATGACTATAAACTCTAGGGGTGGTTAAATGAGTAAGAAAAGAAAACTAAAGAAAAAAGCTGCAATATTAATAGGAGTAGTTGTTTTCTTTATAATATACTTTATATCCTTTAAAATAGGTCTAAACATGGAGAAGGATAAGAGTGAAGTTCCAAAGAAAGTAGAAACAGAGACAGAAGATAATAGGTCTTTAATGACTCAAATAAAAGAGAAAAAGAAAATTTATGTATCAGATAAAAATGTAGAAAACATAAAAATCGAAGAAGATATGTGGAACGAGATAAAGTTCTTTTTCTCAGAATTTAAGAAGGTAAGAAATACTACTTCTTATGAAGCAATTTATGAAGGGTATTCTGATGATGGAATTAAATTTTCTACAGACCTTAATTTTTTTAGAGTCTATACTGTAAATAAAGAGGAATATTATAAAGTTCCAATTGATTCCAAAAATTCTTTTAAGAAACTTTTAGATGAGAGTATATATACTTCATTTGACCTTTTGAGTCACTATAAAGACTGGAAAGAGGTCACTATAACTTATGGAAAAGAAACTAAGAAGGTTCATAAATGGAAGTTTGATGATTTAGCACATAAGATGATTTCAAAAAGAGTTGTAGGAAAGGTTCAGCCAGAAAAAAGCAAGGAAAGAAGTGATTATAATTTCAGTATAAATATAAAAGGTGAAAATTTTGCTGTGAAAGTAGATACAATGGGCAAGGATTATGTAAAAGTTACTTCTAAAAAAACTGTCTCTTACTACGAGGTTCATACAAGTTTATTTGATTATCTTAAAAATGAAATATTTGAGATTGGAAAGAAATAAAATATTAAGAAGGCTATCAAGCGATTATATCATTTGATAGCCTACATTAATTTTTATATGTTATTTTTAGTTACATACTATTTTTCAACTAGTAAGTCTGCAACCTTATATATTGGACCAGCACCAGCAGTTATTACTAAATCATTATCATTAACATTTTCACGTAAATATTTTACTATATCTTCAAATTCTTTTATGTAGATAGCATCTACGTTGTTTTGATATAATTTTTCAACTAAATCTTTAGAGTGTATATCTCCTGGATCATCTTCTCTTGCAGCATATATGTCTGTTATGATAACTTTATCAGCAGCATAGAAAGCTTCTGAAAATTCTCCTAAAAGAGATTTTGTTCTAGTGTAAGTATGTGGCTGGAAGATGCACCATAAAGTTGATTTTTTTAACTTTTTAGCAGCAGCTAAAGTAGCCTTTAATTCAGTTGGATGATGTGCATAATCATCTATTACTAAGGCATTTTTGTAGTATCCTTTAGATTCAAATCGTCTTCCTACACCTTTATATATTTTTAAATTTTTTCTTATAGTCTCTAAATCAATACCAGAAACAAGAGCTGCCATTATAGCAGAAGAAGCATTGTATATATTATGAAGACCATATACAGAAAGCTCAAATTCTCCCAAATCTTTTCCTTGATACTCTATTTTAAATATCCCATGACCACTATTATCAAAATGTATGTCTTTTATTACAGCATCATTGTCAGAATCTCTACCATATTTTATAATAGTAGCTTTGACATCATATAATATGTCATCTACATTTTCATCATCACCATTTATTATGAAATATCCATCTGGAGGTAAAAGTTTACCAAATTTATTAAAAGAAGCTTTGATTTCGTCTATACCTGAGAAATAATCAAGATGGTCTTCCTCAACATTTAAAACTATAGATATCTTAGGATTAAAATTAAGGAAACTATCTACATATTCACATGCTTCAGTTATAAAATGGTTAGAATTACCTATCTTAACATTACCACCTATCATGCTTAAGTTACCACCAACTAGTATAGTTGGGTCTAAGTCTGCATATTCAAAAATTGTAGACAACATAGATGTTGTAGAAGTCTTTCCATGTGTACCAGAAACTGCTATAGAGTTTTTATATTCTCTCATAATCTGGCCTAAAAAAGTAGCTCTGTTCATTATTAATTTATTCTTTTCTCGAGCAGCTATAAGTTCTTCATTATCTGGGTGAACTGCTGCAGTATAAACAACCATATTTACATCATCTGATATATTTTCTTTTTTTTGACCGATATAGATGTTTGCCCCTTGATCCCTAAGTTTGTCTAATAGATATGATTCGTTTGAATCCGAACCTGAAACCTGATAACCCTTATTGATACATATTTCGGCTAATGCACTCATGCTGATACCGCCAATTCCTATAAAGTGTATATTCATAATAAAACCACCTTTCTTTTTAATTAAGTCCTACAATATGAACTATTTTTGTGGTATAATAATATAATGTTCAATATTTTATAATTAATATGCATATAATATTATATGTATTTTATTTTTGAATATAATAAAACATAAGTAATATTATACCACAATACGAATTGTTATGCATTATTTAGTTTAACGTTATATAAAGGTATTTGTAGGAGGAAATAGTAATGAAATTTAAAAGAACAGAGAGAATTGGAGCAATAGTTAAAATACTATCTGATAATCCAAATAAAATATATACATTAAGTTATTTTACAAATCAATTTAATGCAGCAAAATCCACAATAAGTGAAGATTTATTAGTTGTAAAAAATGTATTTGAAAAACTACATTTAGGGAAAGTTATAACTATCTCAGGTGCAGCAGGAGGAGTAAAATATATACCTAAAACTTCTATAGCAGAAAATGCAGAGTTTTTAATGGAATTATGTGAGAAAATATGTGACACATCTAGAATACTATCTGGTGGTTTTTTATACTTAATTGATTTAATTTATGACCCTACAATAGCTGCTAAGATAGGAAAAATATTTGCTTCAAACATTGAATATGTAGATGCAGATTATGTTGTAACAATGGAAACAAAAGGTATACCTATGGCACTTATGACTGCAAAGGCTATGAATTTGCCTTTAGTTATAATAAGGAAAGACATAAAAGTATCAGAAGGTCCTACCCTTAGTATGACATATGTAAGTGGAAATAATTCGAAGGTTGAGAGTATGAGTTTACCAAGAAGGGCTCTTAAACCAGATAGTAAAGTTATAATTATAGATGATTTCATGAGGGGTGGAGGTACTATAAAAGGAATGGTAGACCTTATGAATGAATTTGGAGCAGAGGTTATAGGTACTGGAGTATTTATATCTACAACAAATCCTTCAGAAAAAATGGTAAAAGATTATATATCACTAATTCAGTTAGATGTTACTGGAGATAAAATAGTAGTTGAACCAAATTTAAAAACTTTTAAAGATGAATATAGAAATGAAGAATTAGATGAAGAAAATGATTCAGAATTTGAATTTGAAATAGATGAAGATTAATAAAAAAAATATTTAGAAAAATATGTAAAAATAAAAAGAGGATATCCCTAGTTGTCCATAGAATTACTTAAAAAACAGTTTATATTAATTTATTCCAACAATAATAATTTTAATATAAATTAATTTCTGTCAAAATCAAAGGGGGATATATTGGTATGAAGATAACTGACGTAAGAGTAAGAAAATTAACAGAAGAAGGCAAGATGAAATGTATAGTTTCAATAACTTTTGATAATTTGTTTGTAGTGCATGATATAAAAGTTATAGAAGGCCACAATGGGTTATTTATAGCAATGCCTAGCAGAAAAGTAGGCGAAGGAAATTTCAGAGACATAGCTCATCCAATAAATGCAGAAATGAGACAAGTTTTAGAAGATGCAGTTTTACAAGCGTATCATGAAGCATTAGTTCAATGGGAAGTAGCTGCTGAATAACAATAAATATAAAATGGAGAGAGCCCGAACATTTAGGCTCTTTTTAAATGTAGAATTTGCATTAAAATATGTACTTTTTAGTAAAAAAGTGCTATATTATTAGTGATAATGTATATGTTGTATACAAATTGTTAAATAAATGTATTATAATGTATATTGATTGAGATAATAATACGAATAAAATTAAATTAGATTGAATGGAGTGTATCAATGAACTTTAAAGCTATAATCCTTGCCGCTGGCAAAGGAACAAGAATGAAGTCTAAATACCCAAAAGTTATACATAAAGTATGCGGAAAAGAAATGGTCAACCATATTATAGATGTTTCAAAAAAATCAGGTGTAAAGGATACTGTTGTAATTTTGGGGCATGAAGCGGATGTAGTAAAAGAAAAACTTGCAGAAGAAACTATGATAGCTATGCAAACAGAACAGCTTGGAACAGGACATGCTGTAAAAATGGCTAAAGAATATATAAATGATGACGATATAATAGTTGTACTTTGTGGAGATACTCCACTTATAAAGGAAGAAACATTAAAGAAATTATTTGATTTCCATATAGAAAATAAATATCATGCCACAGTTCTTACAACAAAAGTTGGAAATCCAACAGGTTATGGTAGAATAATAAGAGATAAGAAGGGTGACCTTCTTAAAATAGTGGAACAAAAAGATGCAAATTCAGAAGAAAAAATGATAAGTGAGATAAATTCTGGGATATACTGTTTTAATGGAAAGAGTCTTAGAGAAGCATTAGATTTGTTAAATAATAACAATGCACAAGGTGAATATTATTTAACTGATACTGCTAAAATAATGAGAGACAAGGGCTTAAAAGTTGGTGCATTTGCAGGTTCAACTATTGAAGAACTTATGGGTGTTAACTCAAGAGTGGAATTATCAAAGGCAGAAGAAATTATGAGAAGAAGAATAAATGAATCTCATATGGTAAATGGAGTGACTATAATAAACACTAACTCTACCTACATAGAATCTGATGTTGAGATAGGTAATGATACTATAATATATCCAGGGGTTATGTTACAAGGAAAAACAAAGATAGGTTCAGATTGTATAATTGGAATGAACTCATCTATAACAAACTCAGAAATAGGAAATGGTACAGAAATAAAAAATTCAACGATACTTGATAGTAAAGTTGGAGATAATACTACTGTTGGACCATATGCATATTTAAGACCGAAAACTAACTTAGGAAACAATGTAAAAATAGGTGATTTTGTAGAGGTAAAAAATGCTGTTATAGAAGATGGTTCAAAAGCATCTCATCTTTCTTATATAGGAGATGCGCATGTTGGAAAAAATGTAAATATTGGATGTGGAGTAGTATTTGTAAACTATGATGGTAAAAATAAATTTAAGTCAATAGTTAAAGATGATGCGTTTATAGGTTCAAATTCTAATTTAGTTGCACCAGTAGTTGTAGAAGAAAAAGGATATATAGCAACAGGTTCAACAATAACACATGATGTCCCAGATGGAGCTTTAGCAATAGCAAGACAAAGACAAGTTGTTAAAGAAGGATGGGTAGAAAAGAAGAATCAAAAAGATAATCAAGGTAAGTAGTTATTTAGTTTATTATTTTGGCTAATAAAATTAGCTCGAAATTATTATAAATTATATTCATTAGGATTTTAAAATTTTCAGGAGGGTTACATAAATGAATACTAGCGGAAGCGAGATTAAAATTATTGCAGGTAATTCATCGAAAGAGTTAGCACAAAAAATAGCTGACTATATAGGTGTATCAGTGCTAGACTGTGAAGTAGGTACATTTAGTGATGGTGAAATATGTGTAAACATGAATGAGACAGTAAGAGGTTGTGATGTGTTTGTAGTACAATCTACTAATAGTCCAGTAAATGATAACTTAATGGAGTTATTAATCTTAATTGATGCATTAAAGAGAGCATCAGCAGGAAGAATAACAGCAGTTATTCCTTACTATGGATATGCAAGACAAGATAGAAAAGCTAAGGCAAGAGATCCAATCACTGCTAAATTAGTTGCAAACTTAATAACTGCTGCTGGGGCAGACAGAGTATTAACAATGGATTTACATGCAGCTCAAATACAAGGATACTTTGATATACCACTAGACCACTTATTAGGTGGAACAATATTAGCAGATTACTTCAATGAAAAGAAAATAGAAGATTTAGTAGTAGTATCTCCAGATTTAGGAAGTGTTACTAGATCAAGAAAGTTTGCTAATACTTTAAATGGAGAAGTTCCAATAGCGATAATAGATAAGAGAAGACCAAAAGCTAATGTATGTGAAGTTATGAACTTAATAGGTGATGTTAAGGGTAAAAATGTTATACTATTAGATGATATGATAGATACAGCTGGAACAATCGTTAATGCGGCAAATGCACTTAAAGAGTTTGGTGCAAAAGATGTTTATGCTTGTTGTACTCATGGTGTATTATCAGGACCAGCTATTGAAAGAATTTCTAATTCAGAAATAAGTGAGTTAATAGTTCTTGATACTATACAACTTCCTGAAGAAAAAAGAATAGATAAGATAAAAATAAAAACAGTAGCTCCTTTATTTGGAGATGCTATAAGAATGATATTCTCTAATGAATCAGTAAGTAAATTATTTTAATTAATTAGATTTATAAGAGTTGCTTAAAGTAAGTTTTTAAGCAACTCTTTTTTAATATCTAATTTATGTATTAGTATAATTTATTGGAGTTGTATGTGTGTATATAAAAGTAAATGTTTCTTGTAAAACATGTGGATAAGTAATTAAAAACTAAATTTAATAAAAAATATAAAATTATGAATATTACGAATATAAAAAATATTTGGAAAAAGCATTGAAAAAGTTTGAATTATGTAGTATTATGTAAATATAAATTAAAGAAAGAGGTGTTTCCAATGGGAAGGATTGAAGATGAACCCCTAATAATTAATTGATTCAGCCACAATCTAAAGTAAATATAAAAATCTATTGAAAGTTTATTTATAAGAATTGAAAATAGTATCTATTCTATATCTTTAGTGTTTGTGAGAGGGTTCTGGATTATATAAAGTTACTGTAAAGAAAGTAATTTTGTACGATAAGCATATATATAGATGAAGAGTTTCATTTATATAGTGATTGTGGCTGAATCATAACTGCAAGAATATAGAATGTTTATATATAGATGTTTTTAATAAAATACTATATTGTAATAGCTTTTAGCTTTCAAATAAATATTAGCAAAGGATGGAAATGACAATGATAAAACTAAATGATAATTTATAAATATCTCCTTACGATATATGATAATTGTAGGGAGATGTTTCTTTTTTTGTATAGTATAATTACTTTCGGAAATTATGTTTGAATATGTTAAAGTTTGGTATATATAAATAATATAAACTGTATTGCTAAAATGTGGTAACTATTATATAATATAAGTGGATATGTATCTCTATTATGAGTTATATATCATTCTAAATTTAATAAAATAGAAACGTTGATGTATGTTCTGTGATGTGGGCACCTTGGAACATATTGAGTTAGTGGTGCAACCGGCTATGAAATTGTATTTATGATACTTTTATTTTCATAGTTTTTTTTGTTCAAAAAAATGGTTATATGCTAGAAATAAATCTGGTTAGTACGTGTAAATAATTTTACTTAGATTTTTAACCAGATATATTATAATTAAGTATTAATTAAAAAAATTGAGGGGGAATAAAAATGAAGTTAAGAAAGAATAAAAAAGGTTTCACTTTAGTGGAATTATTGGTAGTAATTGCAATTATAGGTATATTAGCAGTAGTGGCAGTTCCAGCTTTATTTAGTAATATAAACAAAGCTAAGGTAGCAAGTGTTGAGTCTGATTATAGCTCAGTTAAGAGTGCAGCATTGTCTTATTATGCTGATAAGAATGAATTTCCTGAAGATATTACTGATGATTTGAAAACATACATGGAATCTAATATAACAAATTCTGATGTTGGTGGCACATATACTTTAGTTAAAGCTAAAGATGATACTAAAAAATTGGCTCTATTAATAACAGGTGCAACTTTAACAAAGGAGCAAGCAAGCAAATTAGTATCTGATATAGGTGCTAATAAGGTTTATACAAATGCTGAGCTTACTACAGAATTAAGTGGTGCAGTAGATGGTGGCAATGTATATATGGTTCTTATAGACCATTTAGAAGCTAATACTAAATAGTATTTTTATTGTTTGATTGTATTTAAGTTTAATTATAAAATAATAAAAAAGACAGGAAGAAAATCTTCCTGTCTTTTATACTATTTTCTTTAATATCCAATCATAAATGATGATATAATTGAGATAGTAAAGGAGTGAAATCTGTGGCTAAAAAAGTTAGAATAGGAGACAAACTGGTCGAAAAAGGATACATAACAGAAGACCAGCTTAAATGGGCATTATCAGAGCAAAAAAACAGTGGAAAAAGACTAGGAGAATTTCTAGTACAAGAAGGTCTTATAGATAGTAACTTATTAATAAGTGTATTAAAAGAACTTTTAGATATAGAAAGTGTATTTTTAGAAGGAACAGAAATAGATACATTAGCTACAAAGATGGTTCCAGAAAATATATGCAAAAGATATGCTGTATTTCCATTCAAAATCGATGGGAATAAAATATGTCTAGCCATGTCAGACCCACAAGACAGAGAAGCAGTTCAAGATGTAAGACGTATGTCAGGTAAAGATGTCGAAATATTTATATCAAGTGCAGAAGATATAAACAAAGCAATCGGTCATGCTTATGCACATTCAGAAATAAATAAAGCAATGACTGAATACAACAAAAACAAGACTGGTGGAATTAGAGAAACAGTAATCCTTGAAGAGGATGTAAATGCTGCTCCAATAGTAAGACTAGTAAATAATATACTAGAAAATGCTGTTAGAATGGAGGCCAGTGATATACATATAGAACAAAGCGAAAATTACATGCGTGTTAGATTTAGAATAGATGGAATGTTAAGAGAATATATGAGAATGAACTCTGCTCCATACAAAGCGGTAATAAGTCGTATAAAAATAATGTCAGATATAAATATATCTGAAAAGCGGATTCCACAAGATGGTAGAATATATTTAAAAGTAGATAATAAACCTATAGATTTTAGGGTTTCTACAATGCCTACTAATAGGGATGAAAAAATAGCAATGAGAGTACTTGATAAGAGTAATTTTATGGTAAGTAAAGAAGTACTAGGAATAGATGAACATGGCTCTAAGATATATGATGAGTTAATAAATACTCCTTATGGGCTTATATTGGTAGTTGGACCTACTGGAAGTGGAAAAACTACTACATTATATTCAATGCTAAATCAATTGAATACGGAAAATAGAAATTTATTAACGATAGAAGACCCTATAGAGTATGAACTACCTGGTGTAAATCAATCTCAAATAAATGAGAAGGCAGGACTTACTTTTGCCAGTGGGCTTAGAGCCTTTATGCGTCAAGACCCAGATATAATAATGGTTGGAGAGATAAGAGATACAGAAACTGCTGAAATAGCAATTAGAGCTTCTCTTACAGGACATTTAGTTTTAAGTACATTACATGCAAATACAGCAGTCGGAGCGATTTCACGTCTTTTAGATATGGATGTGGAAAGTTTTTTGATAACTTCATCTCTTTTAGGGGTAATATCTCAAAGGCTGACACGAAAAATATGTGAACATTGTAGAATTTCATATGAAGCAGACACTGGAGAAAAAAAGGCTCTTGGAATTGATGTAAACGAATCAGTGACTATCTATAAAGGACAGGGATGTGAAAGATGTAATAATACTGGATATAAGGGACGTCTAGGTATATTTGAAATGCTTGAAATTACACCAGAAATAAAAGAGCTAATAGATTCATCTGCAAATCAAAGAGAAATTTTAAAGTTAGCTAAAAAACAAGGTATGATTAGTCTAAAAGAGGATATAGTTAAAAAGGTTTTAGGTGGAAAGACAACAGTAGAAGAAATGATTAGAATAATTTTGATGACTGATTAAGGGATGATATTATGAAAAGTTTTAAGTATACAATAATAAAAGAGGATGGGAAAAAGCAAACTGATGTGATTGAAGCTAATGATTTTAATGAAGCTAAAAGTCTTCTTAGAAAAAGAAATCTTAGAGTTCTTGAAATCAAAGAAAGTAAAAGTAAAAATATAAATATATCTTCTAGAAAGAGAAAAAAAGACTTAGGAGCTGACCAAATAAGCCATTTTTGCAGACAGTTTGCTATTATAGTATCTTCTGGTATAAATAGTATTTCTGGATTAGAAACATTAGCAGGAAGGTCAACTAATGTTACATTAAGAGAAGAAATAAATCGTATAGTAGCAGAGATAAAAATAGGTTCTACTATTGCTGACTCAATGCTTGCACCAAAGTCTAAGTTTCCAAAGTTACTTGGTGCTATGGTGGCTACAGGTGAGGCTACAGGTAAACTAGATGAAGTATTAAAAAGTATGGCTTCATTTTATTCCAGCGAGCATAGAGTTAAGCAAAAGCTTAGAAATGCAGCTACATACCCATTAATAGTTTTGATTTCTTCATTTATAATGATTTTTATATTTACAGCATTTATGGTACCTAAGATGATTAATTCAATCACAACAGTAGGTGCCACTCTTCCACTTGTAACAAGGATTGTTATGGGATTTGGTACATTTATGAAGACATTTTGGCCAATAGTACTTTTAGTTATTATACTGTCTATTTACCAATTTAAGAAGTATCTAAAAACACCAGTGGGTAGAGCTCAAAAGGATAGAGTTATAAATAAGATTCCTGTATTGGGAAAAGGTATAAACTGTATGGTGGCTACACGATTTTCAAGAGCATTGTATCTATTTGTATCAACTGGGTATCCATTAGTTCAAGGGCTTGATTATATTATAGATAGTGTAAATAATACTATGGCAGAAAAGATTTTAACATCAGCAAAAGATGGAATAACAAGAGGTGAAAGTCTAGCAGAAAACTTAGAAAGATATACGTATTTTGATTCAGTTTTAGTGCAGATGATAGCTATAGGGGAACAGACAGGGGAATTAGAGAACATAAGTAGACAGATGGCTGAATTCTATGAATATGAATCCGAAATTTATCTAAATAGAATGGCATCAATGATAGAACCTGTTTTAATAATTGCAGTTGGTATTATAGTTGCGGTACTGGTTGTATCAATATTCATGCCAATGCTTAGTATATATGATGCTATGTAGGAGGGAAAACAACAAATGAATAAGGTTTATGTATCATATTATGGTGATTCTATATCCATAGTTGAAGGCAGATACAAACATGATAAAGATAAATTTTATATAAAAAACTTTAATGTATTTTCAATAGAGGATATTGCTCAAGATTTTTCTAAAGAAAAGTATGCTCTATTGAGATATGCATTAGAAAATGTAAAGTTAAAATCAAAACATATAGTGTTTTGTTTGAATACGAGAGATGTAATTCTAAAACCTCAAAAGTTGCCTAAGATGGATAAAAAAGATTTAGATGGATTTATGAAGCTAGAAATGGATGAAATGATGGCCCTGGAATCAGATGAGTATGTATTTTCATATGAAGTATCTAGTGAGATATCTGATAGGTCAGAAGGTGAAGAGGCTAGTTTAAATCTGATTATTGGGGCTATAAAGAAAGAAGAAATAAATGCAATTGTAGATATAATACATGAATTTGATTTGGTATTGGATAGAATAGATACATTATCAACAGCTTATTTAAGAATTCTCAAGAATTTAGATTACAATGATATAATGGTGACAAATATAAGCGATAATAGCACAATTATAAACATATATAAAAAAGATACTTTATTTATTAGTGATAATATACCAATAAGAATAACTGCTAAAGATATGGAAATGCAATTATTAAATGTGGTCGAAGAGTCAAAAGGACTTATGAATTACTATTCGTCAAGAAACTTTGGTAAGGTAACAGATACTATATTGATATTGGGGAAAAGGTACTCTAATAAATTAATTTATGAGGCTTTTAGTTCTGCATTTTCAAACTATGTTTCTCAAGGTCTTACAGAGATAATGGATATAGCTGATATGGTATCTGGTGATATAGATGAAGATGATATAAATTCAATTGTAGAACTTTTAGGTTGTATGATAGAGCCTAAAGACAAAAAAGATTTTGAAAATATAAATTTTCTACCAATAGATATACTTAGAAAACAAATGAAAGCTAAACAAATAAAAAGTGTAATGAAAATGGCACCTGTGGTTATTTTAGTGATTTCTATTCCATATTTATGTTTAATTTTTTCAAACAGTTTAGCTAATAAAGAACTTGAAAATGTAAATGATGAAATAAGAAATATTGAGTCTGCTTACTATCAAATTGGAAATATAGAAAAAATGATACAAAGTAAAACAGAAGAAATAAAGGTATATGATATGTTAATTGGGAAAAAGGTAAAATGGGAAAATCTATTGGATGATATAGATAAAAATACTCCAAGTAGAGTTGAACTAATGAGTTTATCAACGACTTATCAAAATCTTGGAACTACTAATAAAACTGAGAACTCAAATAACAATAAAACTACCACAAATAAATCAAGTAGTAATGAAACAAAATCAAATACAAAAAGTAGTAGTGATGGAGATAAAGCCAGCAGTGATTTAAATGAAGATAGGACTACAAATGTGTCAGAAGCATTAACTGGAGATAGTGGAACTGATAGTGCTGATACAGATAAAGATGATAAAACACCATTATATGATAAGATACCAAATGTTATAAACATAGAAGGAAATGCTAAAGATTCTTCTTATGTAGGTCAGTTTTTATATAAATTAAAGGGCTTGTATTATTTTGAAGATGTTAAACTGCATAGCATAAAAGGCAATGAAGAGAATTCCAACTATACATTTAATATGACATTATACCTGAAAGAAGGTGTATTAACTAATGAATAAGGACATATTTAAAAAAGATATAAAAGATATATTTAAAATGGAAGTTAGTCTAAAGGGAATCATTATAAAAGTCGTAATTTTACTTGCTATTTTATCCTATGGATATTTTGGACTTTATCCACAATATGAGAAATATGTTTCTACAAAAAATTCTGTAAAACAAGCTACACAAAAATTAAATACATATAAAGAGAAAACAGCTCTTATGCCAAAATATGAAAAACAACTTAAAAATATTGAAACTGAATTAAATGAAAAAAGTAAAAACCTATTATATGATATGCAAGATGGTCTGTTTCTAATTGGTTTAGACAAGAAAATGAAAACATATAATATTGACTTAACTAGCTATGATGTTGGAAATATTAGAGAATATGAACATTTTTATGGAATATCAACAACAATAAGTGTTAGAGGGGATTATAGAAATGTTAAAAAATTGATGGCTTATTTAGAAGAGCAAAAAAATGTTACTCAGATATTAGACTATACTATGACTTCATATATAGAGCCAGAAAAAGAAGAACAAGAGACAACAAGTAATAAAGACTTAATTAAAAATGTGAACATAAATAAAGATACAAAAATATATTGGGTAGAAGGCGAAGATAAATGGCATTTATATAATGACTGTCCATTGATAAAAGAAGGAGAAATTCTTAAGAATGACAAACTTTTAGATAGGTCAACAAGTTATCTATGTAACACTTGTGTACTTAGAGCTGCAACAGAAAAAGAAACAAAAAAAGAAGTAGTAACTCCACAAGCAGAAGGTGTAGTAGAGGCTACATTTAAATTTATAATGTATACTAAAGAAAATACTACAATGATACTTGATACAGATAATCCATCTTCATGGAGACCAGGAAAATATAATCCATTTAAAGCTAGTGCAAAATAAAACCAAATAGGTTTTAAAGATAGGTGATGAGCTTGTACAAAAACAATGAAAGAGGTCTTACTTTATTAGAAATAATAGTAGCTGTATTTATATTGACTATAGTTTTAAGTATTTCTTATAAAGTATTTAATGGTATAACATCAGCAGTAAAAAAACAACAAATCATTACAGATGCTCAAGTAAATATTAATTTAATTAATAAATATTTAAATAGAGACTTAGAAAACTGTAAGGATGTAACAAAGAACAGTTCAGGTAGTGGCTATGAATACAATATAGAAACTCCAGAGAATACAGTAAAGTATGAAGTATCTATAGATACCAAAAACAATACAGGAGTATACTCTGTAACAAGAATTCAAGAAAATACCACTAATACTGAAGATGCACTTAGAGAAGAAATAATTTCTAATCAACCATTAGTTCAAAACAATAAAGAAATGAAGGAAACGCCATTTAAAATAGAAAAACAAGCTGATAAATCTATTTATACAGTAAGTGTATATTATAATGAATCAGTTCAAGAAGGCCAGAAAAGCAGTGATTTAAATAACAAGACTTATACATTTGATGTTATGTCAAGAATTGGGTAAATGGGAATTTATTTAAAAAATAAGTAGGTTGATAAAATATGAGTAAAAAGAGTAATGAAAAAGGATTTTCTTTAATTGAAGTATTAGTAGCTATGGCGATTATGGGAATTATATTATTTGCATTTTTTAATATTATCAATACTAATGAAAAGGCCAACACTAAAAATGAAGCAGATATAAGTTCCTTAAATTATGTTCAAAGTGAAATAGAGAACTTAAGAGAGAAAATAAAAAGTGGAACATTTGATTTTGACAGTCTGGATAAGCGAGAAGATGGAACAGTGGAATATGAAAAATTAATAGATAAATCAAACAAAGTCGTATATGATAAAGTACTTAACAAGGATGATGTGAGTTTATATGATACTCCATATAAAGAGATTACAACAGTAGAAGATAAAGACGGAAATATAATTGACAAGGAAAGTATTACAAACAAAGTAAAGGTTATTGTAGATGATAAAAGTGGTCAAATATACAAAATAACTGCAACGGGGAAAAGCATGAATGACTATTCAAGTAAAAAAGAAGTTAAAATTGTAACTGAAATATTTAAAGATAAATAATTTTACTTGGGGGTGAGATTTTGAGGAAGTATAATAAGATAAAAAACGAAAGAGGGGCGGCGTTAGTTTTAGTTTTGGTTGTAGTAGCATTGCTTTCTATTGTTGGATTGACATTTTCAAATCAGATAGCTAATGGAATAAAATCTACAAAGACTACTAATGAGGGTATACAGGCCAAGTATCTAGCAGATACATGTGTGGAAAATAGTGTTGATAAAGCATATGAAAAATTGTATGATGAGCTTGAAAAAATAGATAATGAACTTAAAAGTGAAAATCAAGAAAAATCAATATCAAGGTCAGCATTAAGAAATATATCAAGTTTGGAACTTAATAATCAAGATGAGGAAAATCTTCCAGTGGAGAGACTTGGGTATATGAATAATATAAAGTTCTATTTAAATAAAGCTGCTCCAGATTTAGAAAAAGCTAGTATAGAGTTAAAAAAATTACAGGGTTTAAATATATTTGAGGATAGGGATATTGAAGATATAGCTGAAACTATTCTTTCACATAGAGATTCTACATTAAGAATTTGTAAGACTTATACTTCTGGAGATATCAGTAAAATAAATGAAAGTATTTTGGTTGGAGATATAGATTCAACTACATTACTTCAGGCAAAGTTAGTAAATAATGATATTCTTTTAAAAATGTTTTTAGAAGGAAATAAAGTTGAAAATGAACATTTAAATGGGACATTTTCATACACTTATAAAGCTTTAGATAGTATTTCTTTGGCAATGCAAAATATGATTGAATACAGACATACATTTCATATTGATGAACCAAAAGTAGAAATATCTGATGGAATTCCAGATTCTCAACAATATTATGACTTAATACAAAATCCTATAATAAATGGTAAGAGATATGGTTGGAATAGTAACTGGGATACATTAGAAAACTTGTTAAAACTCTTACCAAATCAAACTGAAGGATTTAATGCTTTGAGGGTTCACTTGAGAAATAATGTAAGGAAATTTGAAAAATTAAGTGAGAATATATATAGTGGAAATAAAAATACAGCAGAAGATTTTTTTGAATATAAAGAGTTACTATATGAGATATCAGACCAATGTAATCAGTTAAAAAGTATGTCTTATGAGAAAATACCTGTTAAATATGATAATATGACTTTGATAACAACTTTTGATTATATACAAAATGAGCTTTTAGCGGAGATAAAATGTAGACTGAAGGAATTAAAACCTCAAGAAGTTGATAAAACAGAAGACGCTACTATAAAAATACCTTTTTATAAAGCTGACTACGACATGACAAAAGAAAGCTGGCCAGAATTAAAAGAAAATGGCTCAGGGGCAGAGTTAAGTTTAGTAGTAACTGGTGATAAAGATGGAATAAAAGAGGTAGAAGTTAAAGATGGACAAAAAAATATTCTTGGATTAGGTGTTGAAGAAAATTCAAATTCAAAATATGAAGTTGAAGCTAAAGTTAAATTTAATATAAATGTAGATTCAAATATATTAGATAATTATGACATAAAAGATAAAATTTCAATTAGTCATGACATAAGTTCGTACAAAAAAGTAAACTAAACACAAAACTATAACTTAGTATAAACTAATAAGTAATAAAATGACTTTGTATGTTTATTACTAAAAAAGTAAGTAAATTAATAAAAGATATGGAGAATAAATATTATGTATATTTATGATTTATTAGAGCAAGCAATAAGTTTAAAGGCATCAGATATACACATAACAGTTGGTACAAATCCTGTAGCTAGAGTAAAAGGTGGATTTGTAAAGCTAAGTGAACAAATCTTGACACCAGAGATAACGATGCAAATGGCAAAAGACATAGCAGGGGAATCTATGTTTAAAGTAATAGAAGAACATGGAGAAGCTGATTTTTCAGCTTCTCTAAAAACTGGAGAAAGATTTAGGGTAAACTCCTATAGACAAAAAGGAAATTATGCAATAGCAATAAGAACTATAACAGCAGAAATACCAACTTTTGAGAAACTAGGACTTCCAGAAAACATAAAATCTTTTACTGAAAGACATAAAGGATTGGTTTTAGTTACAGGACCTACAGGAAGTGGTAAAAGTACAACACTTGCAAGTATGATAAATATAATAAATGAAACGCAACAAAAACATATAATTACACTAGAAGACCCAATAGAGTATGTCCATCACCATAAACAAAGTTTAGTAAACCAAAGAGAAGTAGGAACTGATACAGAAAGTTTTCACTCAGCTCTTAGAGCTATTTTACGTCAAGACCCAGATGTAATACTAATAGGGGAAATGAGAGACCCTGAGACTGTGTCAATAGCGTTAACAGCCGCAGAAACAGGACATCTAGTATTTTCAACACTACATACAGTTGGTGCTGCTAAGACAATAGACAGAATAGTGGACATGTTCCAGCCAGCCCAACAACAACAAATAAAAACTCAATTGTCTACAGTGTGTGAAGGGGTAGTATCACAACAATTACTTCCTACATCAGATGGGAAGGGTAGGATAGCTGCAATTGAATTGATGTTTGCAACACCAGCAATAAAAAATCTAATAAGAGAAGGAAAAACATATCAAATTCCAAATATGATACAAACTGGAGTTAAAGCAGGTATGAAAACTATGGATCAAGATTTAATGGAACTTTATAAAAATGGAAAGATTACAAAAGATATGGCACTTAGTAGATGTACTGACCAAGAATTTATGACTAGAATGATAGGTGGAGTAAGTTATAATGGAAATTATAGTCGTTAATTTATATGTATTTGTAGTTGGGCTAGTATTTGGAAGTTTCTTTAATGTTTGTATTTTTAGGATTCCAGAAGGTATATCTATCTCTAGTCCCCCATCTCATTGTATGAGTTGCAATACTAGATTAAAGACTATGGACTTAATACCAGTTTTTAGCTATTTAATGAGTGGGAGAAAATGCAGATATTGTGGTGAGAAAATTTCTAGTAGATATGCTATAGTAGAGTTAATTACAGGAATTTTATTTTTAACAGTATTTATGGTTTATGGAATATCCATATCAACTATTTATTATTTGGTTCTTGTATCTTTATTAATTGTAATAACATTTATAGATATTGACCACTTTATAATACCAGATAGGATACTAGTTTTTGGGGCTATATTTGCTATAATTTTTAATCTTCTACTAAAAGAAGTTTCAATTAAAGATTCTATTATAGGTGCTTTTGTATGTGGAGGAAGCGTTTGGCTTATAGTAGTTCTAATTGAATTCATAATAAAAAAAGAATGCATGGGTGGAGGAGATATTAAACTATTCGCAATGTTAGGCTTATATATGGGTGCTAAAAATGGTCTTTTAACAGCTTTACTGAGTGTTTATGTAGGGGCAGTATATGGAATTTGTGTGATAGTTTTGAGCAAGATAAAGGGAAAGAAATACAATTCTGTTATACCTTATGGGCCATTTATATCAATTGGAGCATTAATAACAATTTTATTTGGAAGACAATTACTTGAATTTTACTTTTCTATACTTATGTAGAGGATAGTTAAATTTAATGTAATTTTAATTTTTATAAAAGTGAATTAAAGTAATCAATAAGGACAATATTATTATTAACCCTACTACAGAGTACTGTAGACTATGGAGTATATAATAATAATTTCCTTATTTTTTGCATATTTGATAAATAAATCCTTATATATTTTTTGTGATGGATTAAAGAAAAGTTCGTATAATATGCTTTTTATTTACATAGTAACTGTAGTTTTATCTGTATTAATATATCTAAAATTTGGGATTAGTACAGAATGTGTACAATATATAGTATTGATTCCATTTTTAATAATTATATCTATTATAGACTACTACACAATATATGTATATGATATAACAATAGTTAGTGGTATAATAGTTCAAGGTGTAATTTTTTTAATCTTTTGCAATATAGTGCAAATTGACTATATAAGTCATATATTTGGACTGGCAATAGGTTTTATTATACCTTATATTATTGCTAAATTTACAAAAGGATTAGGCTATGGAGATGTAGGTCTCTATAGCTTATGTTGCTTTGCATTGGGAAATAACTATGGATTTTATGTGATAATTTTATCATTTATTTTAGCATTTTTATTTTTTGTTATTTTATATGTAATTAAAATTTTTAAAAATATAAATATCAAAAAACAAATTCCTTTTACACCATTTATTTCTCTAGCGACAATTATAATAATATTTACAGAGTATAATATATTTGATTTTTATTATAGTTTGTTATATAAATTTCTATAACAGGAGGTAAAAAATGTACGTAGTAGTAGGGTTAGGAAATCCAGGAAAAAAATACGAAAAGACTAGACATAACGTTGGATTTGATGTCATAGATATTCTTGCAAAAGAATACAACATTAGTGTTACTAAAATAAAACACAAAGCTTTAATTGGCGAAGGTAGAGTAGGTGCTGAAAAAGTATTACTAGTAAAACCACAAACTTATATGAATTTAAGTGGAGAAACATTAATAGATATATATAAATATTATAAGGTAGATTTAAATAATATAGTAGTAGTGTATGATGATATAGATTTAGATGTTGGAAAGATACGCATAAGAAAAAAAGGAAGTGGTGGTACTCATAATGGAATGAAATCTATAACGAAGTGTTTAGGTTCAAATGATTTCCCAAGAGTAAGAGTAGGTGTATCTAAGCCAGAAGTTGGCCAAGACTTAGCAGATTTTGTACTTTCTAGATTTAGAAAAGAAGAATCTGATAATATAAATGAAGCACTAGAAAAAGCGGCGTGTGCTGTTGACTCAATAATAAGAGAAAATATAGACATGTCTATGAACAAATACAATGGATAGTGAGAGGGAGATTTAAATGAATGATGTTTTTTTATATCCTTTGCAGAACTCAAAAGAGTATAAAGATATAATAAACTGCATAAAAAATACAAAAGGCTCATTATTGGTTAATGGACTTTTACCAGTACAAAAACCTCATATATCATATTCTATGTTTAATGATTTGTCACGACAAATGATTTTTATCACAAGTAGTGATTTAGAAGCAAAAAAAGTATATGAAGATTTAAATTTTTATGTTGGGGATAAGGTCGAATATTTAGGGTTTCAAGATATTTACTTTTATCATTTAGATGCAAAGGACAGAAACGAAGAAGCAAAAAAATTAAAGGTGTTGTTAAAACTAGCAAAGAAAGAAAAAATAATTTTAGTGACTTCTATTGAAGCCGTTTTAAGAAAATATATACCAAAACAAGTTTTACTTGATAGTGTGTCTCATTACAAAGTGGGGGATAGTTTAGATTTAGAAAAATTAACTGAGAAGTTAGTTTCCTTAGGATATGAAAGAGTTTCAAAAATAGAGGGGTTTGGTCAATTTAGTATAAGAGGTGGAATTATTGATGTGTTCTCGCTTGAGTATACAAATCCGATTCGTATGGAATTATTTGATGATGAGATAGATTCCATACGAACTTTTGACGTATTTTCTCAAAAATCAATTGATAAATTACAACAATTCTCTATAACCCCTTCAAGAGAATTTATTTATCCAGAAAAAACTACAGATGCATTAGTTAGATTAAAAAAAGAAACAACTAAAAATACTGATGAAGGAACCTTTCAAAATATAGAATATATATCAAGTAAGACCTATTTTGAAGGTGTAGAAAACTATATAGATTATATCTATCCAGAAGAAAACAAAAGTATATTTACTTATCTAGCAGATGATGCAATAGTATTTATCAATGATATAACAAGACTTAAGGAAAGATGTGAAAATTACTTAAATGAGTTTAGAGAAAATTACAAATTAAACCTTGAAAGAGGTTTAGCTATTAAAAATCAAGGAAAACTATTATACCACTATACAGATTTAGAGTACCTAGTAAAAGACAAGTCTGTAGTCTTAAATTCACTATTACCAAAGTCTATAAATAACTTTTCTGTAAAATCCATAATAAATTTTGAAAGTAGAGAAGTACCTACATTTAATGGAAAAGTAGACTTACTTGTAGAAGAATTAAATCGGCTGAAATACAATGGCTATAAAATAATTTTGGCTACAAATACATTGGAAAGAGCAAATAAATTAGGAAAAGATTTATTGGATAAAGGCTTAGAAACAACTGTTTCTAAAGATAGAGATATTGAAATTAAATCTTCTCAAATTGTAATTGTACCTGCACATATAAATAGTGGTTTTCAGTATAAATCCATAAAATTTGTTGTTATAACAGATAATGAAATGATAGGGGTCTATAAGAGAGCCTCTAAGACTAGTAATAAAAAAGCCAAAAAAGGAAAGAAGATAGAGTCATTTTTAGATTTAAGCGTTGGAGATTATGTAGTACATGAAAATAGTGGTGTAGGTAGATACACAGGAATTGAACAGATTACAGTTAACGCCATCAAAAAAGATTACATGAAAATAGTTTACCAAGGTGGAGATAATTTATATGTACCAATAGATCAGATGGATAAAGTACAAAAATATATTGGTGCAGAGGTAGAAAAAGTTAAGTTAAATAAGCTTGGAACAAATGAGTGGACAAAGGCAAAGGCAAAAGTCAAAAAAGAAATTGAAGATATGACAAAAGACTTAATTGAACTCTATGCAAAACGTGAAAAGATACAAGGGTATAAGTTTTCAAAAGATACACCTTGGCAGGCAGAGTTTGAATCCTTGTTTCCATATCAAGAAACAGAAGACCAATTAAAAGCAATAGAGGAAACTAAACATGATATGGAATCAAGTAAAGTAATGGATAGACTTGTTTGTGGAGATGTTGGCTATGGAAAAACAGAAGTAGCAATTAGAAGTATTTTTAAGGCATGTATGGACCAAAAGCAGGTTGCAGTATTAGTACCAACAACGATACTGGCTCAACAGCATTACAATACATTTAAAGAAAGGTTTGAAAATTATCCTTTGAGAGTGGAAGTTTTGAGTAGATTCAAGACTCCAAAGCAACAAAAGCAGATTATTGAAGATGCTAAAAAAGGGTTAGTAGATATTTTAATTGGTACTCATAGAATAATATCTAAAGATATAAATTTACCAAACTTGGGTCTTGTAGTTATTGATGAGGAACAAAGATTTGGTGTAAAACACAAAGAAGCTTTAAAGAAAATTAAATCTACAGTAGATGTTCTTACACTTTCAGCAACTCCTATACCAAGAACTCTACATATGTCTTTAAGTGGGATAAGAGATATGAGTGTTATAGAAGAACCCCCGCAAGAAAGACATCCTGTAATAACGTATGTTACTGAGAGTAAGGAAAGCGTAATTCAAGATGAAATAGAAAGAGAATTAAGCAGAGGTGGACAGGTATTCTTCGTATACAATCGAGTTGAACATATTGAAGAAATGGCAAGTATGATTCAAAAGCTTGTGCCAGATGCTAGAGTAGCTGTTGCACATGGAAGAATGACTTCTAAATCACTAGAAAATATAATCTTAGGATTTTTAAATAAAGACTATGATGTGCTAGTGTGTACTACAATAATAGAAACAGGTATGGATATATCCAATGCAAATACCATGATTATATACGATGCAGATAAAATGGGATTAGCTCAGTTATATCAGTTAAGAGGTAGGGTTGGAAGAAGTTCCAGACAAGGATATGCATATCTCATGTATGAAAAAGATAAGACTTTAAGTGAAATAGCAGAAAAAAGATTAAAGGCTATTAGGGAATTTACAGAATTTGGATCAGGCTTTAAAATAGCTATGAGAGACCTTGAAATCAGAGGGGCTGGAAATATTTTAGGTTCTCAACAACATGGTCATATGGCAGTCATAGGTTATGATTTATATGTCAAAATGCTTAATGATGCAATCAAAAAGGTTAAAGGTGAGCCTATTGTTGAGGAAATTGATGTTGAAATAGATTTAAGTGTAAATGCATATATTCCAGACAATTATATTAAGGATGAATTGATTAAGATTGAAATGTATAAGAAGATTGCTTCTATTGAAAATAGGGAAGATATGTTGGATATACAAGAAGAACTTGAAGATAGATTCTCTGATATACCTAAACCAGTACAAACACTACTTACAATAGCTTATATAAAATCATTGTGTAAGATATTAAAAATAGAAAAAATTAGACAAGTGAAAGATGAAATATTATTAGTTCCAATAACAAAGTATAGAACTAAACAAAAAATAGGTTATAATATAGTTACAGAATTAGAAGAACTGTTAGAAAAAATGTGCAAGGTAAAATAACTTGTAAATTTAAGAAGGGATGTTTTAAATTTGAAAAAAGTAATAACGTTAGTAATAGCTATGATAGTTGTAGTATCAATAACAGCTTGTAGCGCAAGCACAGATGGAACTGTAGCAACAGTAAATGGTACAAAAATATCATCAGATGAATTTAAAAAAACTATAGCTCTTTATAAAGATTCTATGGAACAAACTTATGGAAAAGACATTTGGGACAAAGAAGTTGAAAAAGGAGTAAAGTATAAGGACAAGTTTAAAGACTTAATTCTTGAACAACTTATAACTACAGAAGTCATATATTCACAAGCTAAAAAAGATAACTTACTTCCTAAAAAAGAAGATGTTGAAAAAAGTTTTAAAGATTTAAAAGACGCTATGAGTAAAGATGAAAATTATAAAAAACAACTTGAAAAATTAGGTATAGATGATACATTTTTAAAAGACCAACAAGAAAAAGATTTAGCTATGCAAAACTATCAAGCTAATTTTACTAAAGAAACTAAAATATCAGATGAAGAAATGAAAAAATACTATGATACACATAAAGATGAATTCAAAAAAGATGAAGTAGAAGCTTCTCATATTTTATTAAAAACAGTAGATGATAACAATAAGCCACTTTCAGAAGCGAAGAAGGCAGAAGCCAAGAAAAAAGCTGAAGAAGCCCTTAAAGAAGTTAAATCAGGTGAAGATTTTGCAAAGGTTGCAAAGAAATATTCACAAGATGCTTCAGCAAGTGATGGTGGTAAATTAGGATTCTTCTCAAGAGGTCAAATGGTAGCTGAATTTGAAGAAGCAGCGTTTTCTATGAAAAAGGGTGAAATATCTAACTTAGTTGAAACTCAATATGGATACCATATAATTAAAGTAACAGACAAAGTAAATGAACAAACACCATTTGAAGATTCTAAAGAAACTATAAAAGAACAATTATTAAAAAATAAATATCAAGAGAAAATAGAAAAATTAACTAAAGAAGCTAAAGTAGAAAAAGATGAAAAAGTAATAAATACAATCACAATATAAAAACTAAAAAAATAGTAATATGCTTAAAAAAGCTATATCTGGAGAAGATATAGCTTTTTTTGTATATTTTTCTTAACAATGGTAAAAATAAACTTAAAGTAATTTATGGAGGGATTAAAAAATATGAAAGCAACAGGTATAGTTAGAAGAATAGATGATCTTGGAAGGGTAGTTATCCCAAAGGAGATAAGAAAGACATTAAGAATTAGAGAAGGAGATCCTTTAGAGATATTCACAGCAAAAGATGGAGAAGTCATACTTAAAAAATACTCTCCAATAGGAGAATTAAATGAATTCTCTCAGGAATATGCTGAAACATTAGCAGAAGTACTAGGATATGGTGTATTAATAACAGATTTAGATTCTATAATAGCTGTATCTAAACTTCCTAAAAAAGATTATAAAGAAAAAAGTATAAGTGATGAGTTAGAAGCAATAATAAGTGAAAGAACAGTAAAATACTCAAAAGATAAAAATATTTTACCTTTATTTAAAGAAGACCAAAAGGAATATATTAGTCAAGTTATTATGCCTATAATTAGTGCATCTGGTGACTGTATAGGTTCGATTGTAGTTGTTTCAAAAGATAAAGATACAATTGCAGAAAGTGAAGAAAAATCTTTAAAAATAGCTGCTAACTTTTTAGGAAAACAAGTTCAATAATTTTATCATAAAGACCTTTTACGTGAAGGTCTTTTGAAGTTTTTGTTTAAAATATTGAATATAGCATTAAAAATATGGTATATTAAAGTTTGTTATATAAACAGTATGGAGGTTATGTTATGAACAATAACAAAAACAAAGACTCCTTTTTAAAAGGAGCCCTTATACTTGGGCTAGCAGGTGTAATTGTAAAAATAATGGGTGGATTTTTTAGAATTCCCCTTGGAAACATGATTGGTTCAGAAGGAATGGGATACTATCAGGCTGCTTATCCTGTGTACACTCTATTTTTAACATTAGCTACTGCTGGATTCCCAACAGCTGTGGCAAAGTTGGTTTCGGAAAAAGTTGCCATTGGAAATTATAAAGGTGCAAATAAGATATTTAAAGTATCACATACAGTTTTATTTATAACTGGTATAATATCATTTTGTATATTGTTTTTTGGAGCCGACTACATAGTAACAAACATAATGAAAAATCCTGGTGCATTGTACTCTATGAAAGCTATTGCTCCAGCTTTATTATTTGTTCCAGCAATGTCAGCATATAGAGGATATTTCCAAGGTAGACAAGACATGACTAAGATTGCTGTGTCTCAAGTTGCAGAGCAATTTTTTAGAGTTGTATTAGGTCTTACTTTGGCTTACCTACTTATGAAAAGCTTTGGGCAAACTTTAGGAGCAGCGGGTGCTATATCAGGAGCTACAATAGGTTCAGTAGCATCTATGGTTTATCTGATGTTTGCTTATATGTTAGGAAGAAGAGAACGTAGAGCTGAGATAGATGCGAGTCAAAGGTTTAAGGATGAACAAGTTTCTTATATCTTTAAAAAGCTTTTAACAGTTGCTATTCCGATAACAATAGGTGCATCAGTAATGCCACTTGTAAATATGATAGATAATGTTATTGTAATAAGAAGACTTATGGAAGCAGGCTTTACATATAAAGTAGCAAATTCAATGTTTGGTCAATTGACAGGTATGGCAATGGCAACAATAAATTTACCAGCCGTTATAACAACTGCAATGAGTATGAGCTTAGTTCCAGCTATTTCTAAAGCATATGCATTAGGTAATAAATCAAAGGCTAGAAAAGATACTAAAAGTGCTGTTAAGGTGACTTTACTTATAGTATTACCTTGTGCGTTTGGTATGGCATCATTAGCGATACCAATAATGGGTCTTTTATTTCCACATGAGCCATCATCTGTAGGAACTATCTTGTTTACTCTTACTCCATGTGTACTGTTCTTAGGATTAATACAAACATTGACTGGTATAATTCAAGGAATGGGAAAACCAATAGTTCCTGTAATTGCTTTATGTGTGGGTATGTTATGTAAGATTGTTATAAGTTATACATTGACAGGTATTCCAGATATTAATGTATTAGGTTCAGCTTTTGGAACAGTTACAGCATACTTTGTGGCAGCTATGATTAACTTATTATATGTTAAGAAATATATGAATGTAAAATTTCCTAAGAAGGAATTTATAATAAAACCATTTATAACAGTTATGACAATGTTTATAATGGTTAAATTGAGTTATGGTGCTTTAGTTGGATTATTGGGTAATAGTATATCTACAATAATCGCAATAGGTGTTGGTGGTATTGTATATGTAGTAGTTATACTTGGAATAGGCGGAATTAAAAAAGAAGAGATACTAACTATGCCAAAAGGTGATAAATTATATAAATTGTTAAAAAAAGTTAAACTTATAAGATAATATAGGAATATATATGCAAATAAAGGAAATACTATACAAATAGTAAAGCTCCTTATTTGTATAACAATACAAAAATAAAGTGAAATTTGCTAATGGGAGTGATGTTATGGGTAAGATAAGTATTGTAGGGCTTGGACCAGGAGACTATTCTCTTATAAGTCAAGGTGTACTGGAATCTTTAAAAAATAGCCCTAGAGTCTTTTTTAGAACAGAGAAACATCCGATAATTGATAAGCTTAAAGAAACTATACAATACACTTCTTTAGATTACTTTTATGAAAATGAGGAAAACTTTGAGAGTGTTTACTTAAAAATATCTGAATTTATTATAGAAGAATCTACAAAAGGTGACTTAGTATATGCGGTTCCTGGTCATCCAAGGGTCGCAGAAAAGACTGTAAGTATAATAGAGAGACTTGCCAATGAAAAGCACATAAAAGTGGAGATAGTACCTTCTATGAGCTTTGTAGACGCTATGTTTAACTATTTAGCTATAGACCCATCTGATGGATTTAAATTGATAGATGCTTTTGAGATAGAAAACTCATATATAGATTTAGATACAAGTATGATAATAACTCAAGTGTATGATAAATTTATAGCATCAAATGTAAAGTTAAAACTTATGGAATATTATGATTATAATCAAGAAATATGTATAGTAAATGGAGCAGGTGTCAAAGATTTAGAAAGTAAAAAGTTTATAAAATTATGTGAATTAGACAGAAATGAAAACTTTTTTGACTATTTAACTAGCTTATATATACCCAAAAGTTCTAAAAAGATGTATAATACAGTACATGACTTAGAAATAATAGTTAATACATTAAGAAGCCCATCTGGATGTGAATGGGATAAAAAACAAACACATCAATCATTAAAAAATTCTGTTATAGAGGAAGCATATGAACTTTGTAATGCAATTGATAATAATGATATAGATGAAATGGTAGAAGAGCTAGGAGACGTTCTTTTACAAGTTATATTCCATTGTCAGATAGGTAATGAGGAGGGCTACTTCGATTTAAAAGAAGTGGTAAATGGTATATGCAAAAAATTAATTCATAGACATCCTCATATATTTAATGGTGTAAAATTAGATATGTCTAAGTTTGAAAAAACTTGGGAAGAGTTAAAGAAAGAAGAAAAAGGCGAAAGCACTGTAACAGATGGCCTTAGAAGAATACCAAAACATTTACCAGCTCTTATGAAGGCTAGTAAAGTTCAACATAAAGCAGCTCTTGTTGGCTTTGATTGGGACAATGTAGAAGATGTATTTAAAAAAATTGAAGAAGAATATCAGGAATTACTTGACGAACACAGGGTCGGGAATATAAAATACATAAAGGAAGAACTAGGCGATTTATTATTTTCGATAGTAAATCTAGCTAGATTTTTAGACATAGACTCAGGAGAAGCCTTGAACTGTACTACAGATAAATTCATAAATAGATTTGAGTTTGTAGAAAAAAGTGCAATGAATTTAAATAGGAAATTAGAAGACATGACACTTGAAGAGATGGATGAATTTTGGAATCAGGCTAAAAAACAATAAAATTGTGGAAGGAAATTTGTCAAAAATCTAGAACTTTTATCAGAAAGATAGGAGTCTATATTATAAACATTTTTAGGAGGTAAATATCGTGAATAAAGCTGAATTAGTATCAAAGATGGCAGAAAAAAGTGGATTAACAAAGAAGGAAGCAGAGGCTGCGTTAAACGCATTTATGAGTTCTGTTCAAGATGCACTAGTAAATAATGAAAAAGTTCAATTAGTTGGATTTGGAACATTTGAGACAAGAGAAAGAGCTGCTAGACAAGGAAGAAATCCAAGAGATCCAGAGCAAATTATAGATATACCAGCTTCTAAAGCACCAGTTTTCAAAGCTGGAAAAGGATTAAAGGATACAATAAATGGATAATTAGAAATCTTGTGAAAAAGTGTGGATAAATTTACCACACTTTTTCTATAGAGCTAAGGAAGGTGATAATTATGAGATTAGATAAGTTTTTAAAAGTATCTAGGATTATAAAGAGAAGAACTGTTGCTAAAGATGCATGTGATAAAGGAATTGTCACTATAAATGGAAAAGTCGCTAAATCTTCTTCAGAAGTGAATATTGGAGATACATTAGAAATACAATTTGGAGAGAAGAAGATGAAGTTTAAGATAAATGAAGTAAGAGAGCATGTATTAAAAAATGATGCGAAAGAAATGTACGAAATTTTAGAATAAAATTAATAGTCCTCTAGTATATTAATAGTAGTATTAGTGAAATATTTACTGGGGGGATATTATGGAACAGAACATAACTTTGAAAGATAGATCAAAGCTGGTTATTTCAGGAGTTGAGCACATATATTCTTTTAATGATAAAAGAGTAGAGCTTAAAACTTCTGTTGGTGAGATGATAATTGAAGGCGAAAACCTAGATATGAGCAAGCTAAGTATAGACGAAAATATAATTAGCATAGATGGAACTATAAATTCTATGGTATATGCAAAGCCTAAAAAGCCACAAGAAAGTTTTTTGAAAAAGGTATTTAGATAGATGATACCTTTTACTCAAGATGTAAGTATTTTCTACGCTACTATTTATGGTGGAATACTCATAGGAGTGTTGTTTGATTTTTATAGAAGCCTGAGAGGGAGTTTTAAATTCATCAATTATTTTGCAATAATTTTTGATGTATTATTTTGGTTTCTAGCAACCATTATAATATTTATAACAATAAACCTTACAGAGTTTTTTAATTTAAGATATTACCATTTTGTGGCTTTGTTTATTGGTTTTATTTTATACTATAACACCATAAGTAAAATTGTTTTATCAATTATCAATAAAATAATTCGTTTTGTGAGGAATTCTTTTAAAAAAGTTACATACTACATAGTCAGTTTTTTAAACAATTTGTATTACGTTATAATCTATTCACTACACCTACTATTTGATATTATATTTTATATACCAAATATATTTATAGCAACAAAAAAAAGTATAAAGAGAAAATCAAATAAAAAATCAAAAAACAAGAAAAAATCAAAATCTAAGAAAAAAACTAAAACTAAAAAAAGGGTGTAGGAAAAATGAACTTAAGAAAAAAATTTTCAGGACAAATTATTGTTATCAGTTTATTTTTAGGAATATCAATTTTTAGTATAATGACAGGATTTGTATTTGAGTACGAAAAAGCTAAAGAATATAAAACAGAAATAGCAAGTCTAAATAAACAATTAAAAAAGACTGAAATACAAATAAACAGCTTAAAGAAAGATGAAAAATCATATGAAGGAGACTTAGAAGAAATAGCTAGAAAAAGGTTAAACATGGTAAAGCCTAATGAAACCGTTTATGTAGATATAAATCGTTGATTAAAAGTTGCCAATAAGTCTACGAGTATTGATTTTAAAATTTAAGATTGAATAAAAAAGTCATTCAGTTTAAGGATGACTTTTTTATTTTGATTTAAGGAGGAATTTTATAATGAAAATAGGAGCTATTGATATTGGAACAAACTCAATGAGATTGTTGATAGTAGATTATGTGGATGGAAAACTTATAAATAGAAAAAAATTTGTTAACACAACTAGAATTGGGCAAGGTGTAGATAGCAAGGGATATATAAAGGAAGATGCGATTCAAAGAAATATAGAAGCATTAAAAGAATTCTCTGACAAGTGTAATGATGAAAAATGTGAAAATATTTATTGTATGGGGACATCTGCTCTTAGAGATAGTAAAAATGGAGATTATTTTGTTAAACTAGCAAAAGAAGAGGCTGGTATTGATGTTGACATAGTTACAGGTATAGAAGAATCAAATTTGGGCTTTAAAGGTGTTTTAGAAGGCATACAAGAAGAGAATGATATTATTGTTATAGATATTGGAGGAGGCTCAACAGAATTTATTATAGGTGATTCAGATGGAATTAAATTTAATAAAAGTGAAAATGTAGGAGCTCTTAGAATGACAGAAAAATTTTTAAAACACGATATCATTGAAAATGAAGAGTTTGAAGCTATGAGTTCATTTATATATAACGAAATCAGTGAGACTTTAAATTACATAAAAGAAAAGGGATTAAAAACTCTTATAGGTATAGGAGGTACAATCACATCATTGTCAGCAATGAATCAAGAATTAGAAATTTACTCTATGGAAAAAATACATAATAGTAAGATATGCAAAAAAGAAATAGAAGAAATTCTACAAAAATTAATAAAGATGACATTAAGTGATAAAAAGAACTTAAAAGGGCTACAAGAAAAACGTGCGGATATTATAACTGCTGGTGTAAAAATATTGAATATAATAATGGAAAAATTAGAAATAGAAGAAATAACCGTAAGTGAATACGATAATTTGGAAGGCTTAATATGTCAAAAGTCAAAAAAAATGTATTAATATTTTTTGATATTTGGAACCGATTATGACAAAAAAAATTACTCCTCTTTGTTACAATTCTTAATATAAACAAAAGAGGAGGTTTTTTTATGCAAAGAAGTGTAGCAGTTGTAAAGAACAAAACTGTAAAACCAAATGTCATAAAATTAATAAGCGGATATATTGATTTTACTACAGTGTCATTCGCTGTAATGGGATTTTTACTTAGTAGGTCTATCATAGTAGACTCTGTAGCTCCTTTAGGGATTGCCTTTTTTATATGTGCATCAAAGATTGATAAGTACAAGATACCTGTATTTATATCAGCATTAATAGGGATATTGTTATCATTCAATGATTTTGGAAATGTAGCAAAATATGCTGTGTGCCTTACAATATTTATGGCATTAAATAAGAAACTAAAACTATTAGATTCAATTGCCAAAGTGGCGCTTATAGGTTCAATGGTATTACTTCCAATTTCCATGGGACAAGCGTTCTTTTCTGATAGGTGTGTGTATAATCTGCTTGTTGCAGGTGTAGAAGCAATAATAATGTTTATATCTATATATGTATTTTCTTATGGTATAGGTTTAATGGCCAATGTAAACAATAGGATGTCTGTACGGACAGAAGAAGCCATATCAATAAGTTTACTGCTAACCTTTAGTATAATGGGGATAGGAGATATATCTTTATTTGGAATATCGATAAGGACCATTTTGTCAACGGTATTGATATTACTGACCTCAATAGTAGGTGGAGCTACCATGGGAGCATCTAGTGGTGTAATTATTGGAGTGGCATCTATTTTAAATAATATGACATCAGCTATTTATATGGGTATATATTCTTTTTCAGGATTAATAAGTGGTGCATTTAATAAAATAAATAAATATTTCTGTATATTAGGATATATTCTAAGTTGGACAATAATATACCTATATACTTCTGGTATTACTTCAAATATGATGCAACTAAGAGATATATTGTTAGGATGCTTGATAGTGATTGTGTTGCCTGAAAGGTTATTCAATAAGATTGAAAAATTAATAAAAAGTAATGTAGCTTCAAATGAAATTGTATACGATTATATTATGAGAAGCAAAAACTTAACGAATAGCCGATTAAACAGTATCTATAAAACCTATGATGACCTTGCAGATACATTTGACAAGATAAGAGAAAAGGATAAGGTTTTAGACCAAAGAGACATAGCTAATGTAATAGATATGATTCATAATGATGAATGTAAAAGTTGTAGTATGAGAAGAATGTGTTGGGAATCAAGATTTAATCATACATACACTATGATATATAATATTCTTGAAAAAATTGAAGAGAAAGGAGAATTAAGTGTAAACGATATACCTAAAAACTTTAGAAAGGAATGTATGAAGCCAGAGTCAATAGTGAAAATATCAAATCACTATTATAAAATGTTTGTATTAGATTATGATTGGAGTGTGAAGTTTTCAGAAAGTAGAAAATTAATAGCAAATCAGATAAGGAGTATTTCAAAATCAATTAAATCGCTGTCTCAGGATTTAGAGGGCGATATAATGTTAGATATAGAAAAAGAAAAAAATATATATGAACAATTAGAGAGATATGATATAACTGTTGATAAAGTAAGTTACTTAACAAAGAGTAACAGCGAGTTTGAAATATCAATAGAAAAGAAAACTTGCAATGATGGTTGCATGTGTGAAAATAAAATTGTAGATATAATTTCAGACCTAGTAGGAGAGAATATGTCTGTTAGAAAAATAGGATGTCACTGTTTAGGAGGTAAATGTAAAGCAACATTTGTTAAGTCTCAAAAATATAAGGCTGTTACAGAAGTTTCAGCAATGTCAAGGGATGGACATATCCTTTGTGGAGATAACTACACATATATGGAGATAAATGATGGCAAATATATGATGGCTATAAGCGATGGTATGGGAAAAGGTAAAAAAGCTTATGAAGAGTCTTCTGCTACTATTGATATACTAGAAAAAATGATAGATGCAAAGATTAAAGATGAAATAGTTATAGATACTATAAATAATATGTTGTTATTAAAGTCTTCAGAAGAAATGTTTTCAACTCTCGACTTAGGTATTTTAGATTTAAAACGAGGGAGTTTAGAAACTATAAAGATGGGAGCATGTTCTACCTATATAAAAAGAGAGGATGGAGAAGTTGATTTAATATCATCATCATCTTTACCTGTGGGTATATTGTCAGATGTAAAGATTGATAGAAAAAATGTAAAAGTTAAGGAAGGGGACTATGTTATAATGGTTTCTGATGGAATTGTAGATGCAGGAAGAAATAACAATTTAGGTGATAATTGGTTAATATATTTCTTAAAAAACATAGAAACTACTAATCCAAAAGAAATTTCAAATTTAATATTAGATAGAGCATTGGAGTTACAAGCGTTACAAATCGAAGATGACATGACTGTTCTAGTTACAAAAATATGTACAAAATAAACTTTATAAATTTCTGTGTATAATATGTGGATAACTTGTGTATAATGTGTTAATAGACTTTTGAAAAAAGTAAAGTTATTAACAAAAAAAACGTATAAATCAACAAAATTTGTTGATAAGTATGGCATAAATGTTAATAAAATGTAAAAAAAGAAAAAACAAAAGCTATTATCAAAAGAGATTCATGTTGAAATAACTAAATTTCTAAGCAAGTAAAGCCTGTGAATATGTTGATTATTATGTGGATAACTATTAATTCGATATTTATTTATATAGTATGAATAATTGAATAATATATCTAAAAAAAGCCATCCTATTATTAAGTAAACTTATTGAAAGGATGGCTTTTTATGAATAGGAAATTGTGCAAAGCAATAATACCTTTATTTATCTCTATTTTTTGCATGTTAATAATAAGTATAAAAGCTGACCAAGGATATCAAAAAAATAATGATAGAGCAATTACTGTCATGAATAATGATACTGAAGATGATGCTGAAAAAAAACAAGAAATAGATTATGAAAAAACATGTTGGAATTTACAGTCTCTATTTAAAAGTGATGACCAATGGAAAAAAGAACTTAAGAGTTTTAATAAAGATACAAAAGAACTTAAAAATTACATAGGTAAAGTTACAAAGTCACCAACGCATTTGTCTTTTGCGTTAGATATCAAAGAGAAACTTGATATAAGATTAAATAAACTTTCTGCTTATGTAAAATTAAAACAAGATACTAATAAAAATTCATATAAATATTTAGATATGAGTGATAGTATGGGTAAATCTTATGGAGACTATATGGGGATTTGCTCAGATTTAGAGTTAGAGATATTAAAATTATCAAATAGAGATTATAAGAAGATTATTTCAAATAAAAATATAAATAGAAAATATGGTGTGTATTTAAGAGATATAAGAAGAAATAAAGTACATTATTTGGACGATAAATCAGAAGATATTCTAAGTAAAGTGTCTTCAATAAGTAGTCTTCCAAGTCAAGTGTATGAGTTATTTAGAAATATGGATAGAAAAACTAATTTGACACCAGCTCAATATGCAAGTGAACTGGAATCGCCAGATAGAGAAAATAGAAAAAAAGCTTATCAAGATGAACTCATTACTTATAATGATAATATAAATACAATTGCGGGCTTGATTACTGGCCAAGTTAAAAAGAATATATTTTATTCTCAAGAAAGAGGTTATGAGTCGTCTTTAGAAATGTATTTAGAATCTGATAATGTAGATGAAAAAGTATACAATAATTTAATAAGAACTGTAAACAGTAATATGGATAGTTTACACAAATATATAGATTTAAGAAAAAAAGTCTTAAAGTTGGATAAGGTTCATTCATATGATATGTCTGTACCTATAGTTAAGGCTGTTGATAGTAATATTAACTATGAAAAAGCTCAGAGTATAGTATATTCAGCATTATCACCTTTGGGAAAAGAATACAATGATGTAGTATACAAAGCGTTTAATGAAAAATGGATAGATGTTTATTCACATGAAAATAAAGTGAGTGGTGGATATTGCCTATCTGTCTATGAAAATCATCCATATATACTTTTAAATTATAATAATTCGCTAGGCTCAGTTTCAACTTTATCACATGAGTTAGGTCATGCTGTATATGAATATCTAAGTTCTAAGAACCAAAATTATTTTAATTCAAGTCCATCTATATTTACTCATGAAGTTGCGTCTACTACTAATGAGGCATTACTTTATGAGATGCTTATAAGAGAATCTAAAAGTAATGGTGAGAAAGCTTATTATATAACACAATATCTAGATTTAATAAAGGATACTCTTTATACACAAACTATGTATGCTGAATTTGAAAAAACTATACATGAATTAGTAGAAAAAGGAAAAAGTGTAAATGCATTAGTGTTAAATGATGTTTGGGGACAACTTCTCAAGAAGTATTATGGGCAAAACTATGAATTAGACCAATTATCTAAGGTCGGATGGGCAAGAATCCCACATTTTTATAATAGTTTTTATGTCTATAAATATGCTACAGGCTGTAGTGCAGGAGTCAGTTTCGCCCAAGATATACTAAAAAATGGCTCAGATAATTATATAAATTTTCTTAAAAAAGGAAGCTCAGATTATCCAATAGACTTATTAAAAGGAAGTGGGATAAATTTAACTAATACAAAACCTATAGAAAATACAATCAAAAAATTTGACAGCTTAGTAGCAGAACTTGAAAAGCTATTATAAAAGATTTATTATAATCCACATGGAAAATATATCGAATTAATGTTAAAATATACTAAAAGTTTAAAGTCCTATTTATAAATAGGGCTTTTTATCTATTAATTAGTGGGAGATGATTCTATGCAAGTTAAAGTTAAGAAAGCTGTAATACCAGCAGCAGGTTTAGGCACTAGATTTTTGCCAGCTACAAAGGCACAGCCAAAAGAAATGTTACCAATAGTTGATAAGCCAACACTACAATACATAATAGAAGAGGCTGTAGCTTCAGGAATAGAGGAAATATTAATAATAACAGGTAGAAATAAAAAATCTATTGAAGACCATTTTGATAAATCTGTAGAATTAGAACTTGACTTAGAAAAAAAAGGTAAAAAAGAGTTATTAGAAATAGTACAAAACATATCTAATATGATTAATATACATTATATAAGACAGAAAGAACCAAAAGGACTGGGAGATGCGATTTATTGTGCTAGACATTTTATAGGTGATGAGCCTTTTGCTGTAATGTTAGGAGATGACATTGTAGACAATGATGTACCTTGTTTAAAACAATTAACAGACGCATATGAAGAGTATAGAACTACAATATTAGGTGTGCAAAAAGTGAATCCAGAAGATACTAATAAATATGGTATAATAGAAGCTAAAAATATAGAGGGTAGGGTTTATAAAGTAAAAGATATGGTGGAAAAACCAGAATCAGGGAAGGCACCTTCAAATATAGCTATTTTAGGTAGGTATATAATAACTCCTGAGATATTTGACATCCTCAAGGATTTACCACCAGGCAAAGGTGGAGAAGTACAACTTACAGATGCTTTAAAAGTATTATCTAAAAAGGAAGCCATGTATGCATATAACTTTGAGGGTAAGAGATATGATGTAGGTGATAAATTAGGATTTTTAGAAGCGACTGTCGATTTTGCTCTAAAGAAAGAAGACCTTAAGGAAGATTTTATTAAATATCTAAGACATGTCTGTAATGAATTTGATAAAGATGACAATGTGTTATACAATAGTACAAATGAAGGAATAGATTCAGATAAGATTTGCGAGATTAAAGAACTCGAAGTTCAAAAATAATTAGGAAAGGTGATGTAGTGTGGCAAAATCAAGTCAAAAAAAGATTAATAGAATAATAGCTGTTGGGATTGTAGGTGTTCTTGTATTAACAAGTATAACAGCTGTTTTAAGCATGATTGCAACTATGTTGTAGAAATAAATAACTACTGTAGTATACATAAATATAAAAACCATATATAACTTGATGTAGTTAAAAATTTACAGAATTCTAGTTATGTATGGTTTTTAGAATTTATAAAGATAAAAAATAATTTTTATAATAGTTGCATATTTTAAGGGAAAATATTATTATAAGATATAAATATAGTGATAAATTTATAAAAACGTGCTAAGATTGGACTTGAGATATAATAAATAAATGGATAATATGGATAATAATGTTTTAAATTTTATTTATTGACCATAATGTATAAATAGTGATATTATTAGACTTAACTGTTTGAATAAAACTTTTCTTTTTCATGCCTTCAATTTCCAAAAAAAAAGTATGTATATAAATGAATATATAGATGAGGAGGATTTTTTTGATTTTAGATGATAAAGTATTAGAAGGATTGGGTAGTAAAACATTAGTTGAACTACGAGAAATAGCAAAAGAATTAAAAATAAAATCAATTACTACATATAAGAAAAATGAGCTAATTGAGATTATAAATTCTAAGAGCAAGAACGAAGTAAAAACAAGTGATATTAAAGTGAGTGAAGAAATTAAAGATAAAAATGAAAATATAAAAGAAGACATAAAAAATAGAAAAGAAAATATAGAGAGCGAAAGCATAGAAAAAGAAGTTGAATATAAGAGCCCTGCCAAATCATATAACAAAAAAGATATGGATAATCAAAATATTTCCCAAAGCCAAGATAACAGAAACCAAAAAAATGATTATAATAAGACATCAAATACAAATGATTACAATAAGGCGTCAAATACATGTAATAGAATGGTCAGAAATAATAATAAAAACTATTATATGCCTAAACAAGTTGATGAATCTAAGATAGTAGATGAATTTAACACATCAAAGGAAGATGAAGTGGTCGGTGTACTTGAGATTTTACCAGATGGATTTGGTTTTTTAAGAGGCTCAAATTATTTATCTACTGAAGGCGATGTATATGTTTCGCCATCTCAAATAAGAAGATTTAATATGAAAACAGGAGATAAGATTAAGGGTATAACTAGACATCCAAAAAGTGGAGAAAAGTTTAGAGCACTTTTATATGTTCAAAAGATAAATGATGAAAATCCTGATACAGCTATACAAAGAAATGCATTTGAGACATTGACACCAATATTTCCAGAAGAACGACTTACACTGGAAACAAATAGAAATGAGATAGCCACAAGAATTATAGATTTAATTTCTCCTATAGGTAAAGGACAAAGAGGATTGATAGTCGCACCTCCAAAAGCTGGGAAAACAGTTCTTTTAAAAAGTGTCGCAAACAGTATAGCTAAAAACCATCCAAATGTTGAACTTATAGTACTTCTTATAGATGAAAGACCAGAGGAAGTTACTGATATGAAGGAATCTATTGAAGGAGATGTTATATATTCTACTTTTGACCAAGTATCAAGTCATCATGTTAAGGTTGCAGAAATGGTATTAAATAGAGCTCAAAGACTAGTTGAACACGGTAAAGATGTAGTAATATTACTAGACAGTATAACTAGACTTGCAAGAGCATATAACCTTACAATATCTCCTACAGGTAGAACTTTATCTGGAGGTATTGACCCTGGGGCACTTCATGGACCTAAAAAATTCTTTGGAGCTGCTAGAAATATAAGACAAGGTGGTTCCCTGACAATACTAGGAACAGCATTAGTTGAAACTGGTTCTAGAATGGATGATGTAATTTTCGAGGAATTTAAAGGTACAGGAAATATGGAATTACATTTAGATAGAAAATTAGCTGAAAAAAGGATATTCCCTGCAATTGATATTTATAAGTCTGGGACAAGAAGAGATGACCTATTGCTTGATGATGAAGAAAAAACAGCTCTTTGGAGATTAAGAAGAGAAATGAGTAATAATTCAGTGATGGAAATCACAGATAAAGTCATTGAACTTATAAAAAGAACCAAAGACAATAAAGAATTTGTAAAATCGATAAAGAGTTTGTAAAATCAAGGAATAATTGTAAAAATAGATTATATAAAGTAATAGAAAAATCACTTGAATGGCATAATAAGTTATGCTATAATAATGTAGTTGATAATGTAAAAAGAAAGTTAATATAATTAATTTTTTTAAATAAAGAGAAGAGGTGACTATAATGCAAAAGGAAATACAACCAAAATATAATCCAGTTGAAGTGCGTTGTGCTTGTGGGAACACATTTGTTGCTGGTTCAACTAAGGACGAAATAAAAGTTGAAATATGTTCAGAGTGCCATCCATTCTATACAGGAAAACAAAAGAACATAGAAAAAGGTGGAAGAATCGACAAATTCAAAAAAAGATTCAAAATGGACTAATTTTTATAAAAGTGGAGTTGGAGGAAGCCAACTCCTATTTTATTACAAAAAAAGGTTCATATTCTACTTTAAATTGTCTTTTTGTATTATAATAATAAATATGTTAAATTAAGTATTTAAAATGCAATTGAATGAGGTGAGTGGATGGGAAAGCAATCTGTAGGTGGTCAAGCTGTTATTGAAGGCGTAATGATGCAATCAAAAGATAAAAGAGCTGTAGCTGTTAGAAAAAGTGACGGAGAAATAGCCTTAAAAGAAGATAGAATAAAAAGTTGGGTAAGAGATAAGAATATAGACAAGATACCTTTTATTAGAGGTTCTTTTGTTATGATAGATACAATGATTCAAGGAATAAAGAGCTTGAACTTTTCTTCAGAGTTTTTTATGGAAGAAGCTGAAGAGGACAAATTTGACTTATTTATGAAGAAGATTTTTAAAGATAAGGCAAATGATATACTTATAGTATTTTCCTTGGTTATAGCCATGATACTTTCAGCTGGTTTATTTATTTTTATACCTACACTAGTAGGAGGGGCTTTTTCTAAGGTAATACCTAGTGATTTTATGCTCAATTTAATAGAAGGTATTATAAGGATAGTTATATTATTTGCATATATAGTATTGATTTCTAGAAGTAAGGATATAGAAAGAGTATTTCAATATCATGGCGCAGAGCATAAATCCATATATTGTTATGAAAATAATTTGGAACTTACAGTAGAAAACGCTAGAAAATTTAAAAGACTTCACCCTAGATGTGGTACAAATTTTTTGTTTATAGTTATGGCTGTATCAATAATACTATTTGCATTTTTTGGTTGGCCAAATCCAATACTTAGGATATTTATGAGAATCATATGCGTTCCTATAGTAGCAGGATTATCTTATGAAGTAATTAGAATTCTTGGAAAATACGACAATGGATTTACTAAGATTATTGCATATCCAGGTATGATGTTGCAATACTTTACGACTAAAGAGCCTGATGATGAGCAGTTAGAAGTAGCTTTAGAAGCATTAAAGGCAGTAGTAGATTAAAGAAAAGGGTATTTATTATGACGATAAAAGATATAATTATTAAATATTCAGAGGAATTTAAAGGTATAAGTGATACTCCAAGACTAGATACAGAATTATTGTTACAAAAAGCATTAGGTGACGTTGATAGATTGTATATTCACTTAAATCTAAGTAAAGAATTAACTGAAGAACAGAAAACAGAATTTATAGGTTTTGCAGAAGAAAGAATAAATGGAAGACCAATAGCATATATAGTTGAAAATAGGGAGTTTATGGGACTAGATTTCTTTGTTAAGGAAGGAGTATTAATCCCAAGACCAGATACAGAAACTTTGGTAGAAGAAATAATTGAAATATGTAAAGGTAGAAAGAATGTAAGCATACTAGATATAGGTACTGGTTCAGGTGCGATTACAGTTAGCTTAGCAAAATATATTGAAAATTCTAAATTGATGTCTTTTGATATATCAGAAACAGCCTTAGAAATAGGAAAGAAAAATGCTATTATAAATGAAGTTGATGAAAAAATAGAGTACATTAAATCAGATTTATTTACAGTATTGAATAATAGTGATATAAAATTTGATATTATAGTTTCAAATCCACCATATATAAAAAAACAAGACATAGAAACACTACACACACAAGTTAAAGATTATGAGCCATATAATGCACTTGAGGGTGGAGAAGATGGATTGGATTTTTATAGAAAAATAACAGAGCAAGGTAAGAAATATTTAAATCAATGTGGAATATTAGCATATGAAGTTGGTCACAATCAAGCTGAAGATGTAATTAATATTATGAAAAGTAATGGATATAAAAAAATATATACAAAGAAGGATATACAAGGCATTGATAGAGTTGTTATAGGATACAATATATGATATAATCAACAATTGATATGTTACATTTAATCGAGGTGAAAGTATGTTAAAAAAATTAGAGGTATTGGAAGATACATATAAAGACTTAAGTGAAAAAATAGGTGATCCTGATGTAATAAATGATCAAAAAGTTTGGCAAAAGTATATAAAAGAACATGCTGACTTAGAGCCTATTGTTATGAAATACAGAGAGTACAAAAGCGTTTTAGATAGCATAAAGGAATCAAAAGAAATTTTACAAGAAGAGTCAGATGAAGAGTTAAGAGAATTAGCTAAAATGGAACTATCTGAAATGGAAGAAAAAGTAGCTCCAATAGAAGAAGAAATAAAAATACTACTATTACCTAAAGACCCTAATGATGACAAGAACGTTATAGTTGAAATTAGAGGTGGAGCTGGAGGAGATGAAGCAGCTCTATTTGCAGGTGATTTATTTAGAATGTATTCGAGATATGCTGAGAGAAGAAGATGGAAAATAGAATTATTAAGTGCTAGTGATACTGGAGTGGGTGGATATAAAGAAGTATCTTTTATGATAAAAGGTAAAGGAGCTTACTCAAGATTAAAGTATGAATCTGGAGTTCATAGAGTTCAAAGGATACCATCAACTGAATCTGGTGGAAGAATACACACATCAACTTCTACTGTTGCAGTATTACCAGAGGTTGAAGATGTAGAAGTTGACATAAATCCAAATGATTTAAGAATAGACGTTTTCCGTTCTTCAGGTAATGGAGGGCAAAGTGTCAATACTACTGACTCTGCTGTTAGGGTAACACACATACCTACAGGTGAAGTAGTATCTTGTCAAGATGGAAAATCACAATTAAAAAATAAAGAGCAAGCTTTAAAAATATTAAAAGCGAGACTTTACGATAAAGCATTGGCAGAACAACACAAAGATATAGCAGCAGAAAGAAAAAGCCAAGTCGGAACTGGTGACAGATCAGAAAGAATAAGAACATATAATTTCCCTCAAGGTAGAATAAGTGACCATAGAATAAATTTAACTTTATATAAGCTAGATGCATTCTTAGATGGGGATATAGATGAAATGATAGACGCTTTAATTACTGTTGACCAAACAGAAAAAATGACTGCAATATAAGGAATGTTTTAAAAGAGCTGTTTCTTTCTAGAAATTATTTTCTATTTTGAAACAGCTATTTTGCATTTTAGGTCATGTTATCATATTCTACTGTATATAATTGTTATATACAAGTACAGGAGGGTTATATGATACTAAAAGTAACAATAATTGGACTTTTGGCAGGTGTTATAGGGACAGGATTAGGAGGAGTTATATCAGCTATCTTCAAAAGAGAAGTTGATAAATACCTAAATTTCTTTATGGGATTGTCTGGCGGAATAATGTTGGCTGTAGTAGTATTTGATTTGATGAAAGAATCCATGGATAAAATGGGAGTAATCAATACAGTTATATTTACATTTGTTGGAGCTCTCATAACTATGTACATAAAAACAAGATTGGATGTATCTGGAAGTATGGCATCTGGATATCTTATATTCATAAGTATATTACTACATAATTTACCAGAAGGATTGGCTATTGGTTCTTCTTTTATGTCAACAGAAAGCTTAGGTATCACTCTTGCTATAGTAATAGGTCTACATAACATACCAGAAGGATTAGCTATGGCATTGGGTCTGATATGTAATAAAATGAGGATGAGTAAAGTTATTTTATTTACAATAATAGCTGGATTGCCTATGGGTCTAGGAAGTTTTTTAGGTGTTTATTTTGGAGGAGTGTTTACTTCTCTTATAGGTGTATTTCTTGCTACAGCAGGAGGTACAATGATGTATGTTGTATTGGAAGAAATTTTTCCGCATTCAAAAAGTGTGTATTGTATAGTTGGTTTTTTGTTAGGTACAATAATTGTAAACTATATCTAAAATTAAAATGAAAGCAGGCATACGAAAGATGAAGACTATTATAAGTAATATTGATATAAATAATATTGATTATGAGGAAATAAAAATACAAGCAAAACTTCTTAGAGAAGGTAAGACGGTTATTTTTCCAACTGAGACAGTATATGGATTAGGTGCAAATGCATTAGATGAAAATGCAGTAAAGAAGATTTATGAAGCTAAAGGTAGACCTAGTGATAATCCACTTATAGTCCATATTTATGAAAAAGAAGAAGTTTATGATTTAGCTAAAGATATAAGTGATAAAGCTAAACTTGTTATGGAAAAACTTTGGCCAGGGCCTATAACCATAATACTAAATAAAAAAGATATAATTCCATATAGAACTAGTGGAGGACTTGATACAGTTGCAATAAGAATGCCTTCTCATATTATTGCCAGGGCAATAATAAAAGAAGCAGGCATACCTATTGCAGCTCCTTCTGCAAATATATCAGGGAGACCATCCCCAACAAAAGCGAAACATGTATATGAAGAAATGAATGGAAGAGTTGATGGAATAGTTTTAGGAGGAGATAGTAACTTTGGACTAGAATCAACTGTATTAGACCTTACAGAAGAGATTCCTATGATATTAAGACCTGGAAGTATAACTAAAGAAGTCTTAGAAGAAATTCTTGGTGAAGTAAGGCTTGACCCATCATTAAGTAAAAAAGAAGATAATCAAAAAGCCAAGGCTCCAGGAATGAAATATAAACATTATTCACCAAATGCAGACGTATATATTATATCTGGCAAAAGGGAGAATGTAGCAACAAAGATTAATGATATGATAAAATCTAATAAAGAAAAAGGTCTAAAAACAGGTGTAATGTGCATTAGTAGAAATAAAGAGTTTTATAATGGAGAAGTAATAGATTTGGGGAGTACTCTTGAGGAAGTAGCAAGTAATTTGTTTGATGCTCTCATAGAAATGGATAAAAAAGGTATGGATGTTATATATTCTGAGGAATTTCCTAAGAGCGGTGTCGGACAAGCAATTATGAATAGATTACTTAAGTCAGCAGGATATAAAGTAATAAAAGCTTAAAAAGGAGTTGTGAAATATGAATATACTTATTGTATGTACAGGAAATACTTGTAGAAGTCCTATGGCTGAAGTTATATTAAAGAAAGCTATTGAGGAGTCTGGAAAAAATATTGAAGAATATTGCATATCCTCAGCGGGTATATCTACAGCAAATGGTATGGATGCTTCTAATAATTCTATAGAAGCTTTAAAAGAGCTTGGAATAGATTTATCAAATCATAAAAGTAGAGTAATTACTAAGGATTTATTAGATAAATCAGATATCATACTAACAATGACTAAATCTCATAAAGAAATTTTAGTCCAAGCAGTTCCAAAATGCAAAGAAAAAGTGTATACTTTTAAAGGGTTCGCAAATCAGGATGAGTCAGATATATCTGACCCATTTGGTGGAAGCTTGGATACTTATAGAGATACTATGAAAGAAATAATATATTCTGTCAACCAAATAGTAAAAAATATATAAAACGGAGGATAAAGAAATGAAAATAGGATTAGGCTGTGACCATGGAGGATATAATTTAAAAAAAGAAATAATAAACTATTTAGAAGGAAAAGGGATTGAATGTGTAGATTATGGAACTAAGAATGCTACAGATTCTGTTGATTATCCTGCGTATGGAGAAATAGTTGCAAATGCAGTTATAGATAAAGATGTAGATTATGGAATATTATGCTGTGGTACAGGGATAGGAATATCTTTAGCTGCCAATAAAGTTCCTGGAATAAGATGTGCAGTTGTATCAGATGTATTTTCTGCAAAAATGTCAAAAGCACACAATGATGCAAATATGTTGTCATTAGGTGAAAGAGTTTTAGGTAAAGGTTTAGCACTTGAAATAGTTGAGGCTTGGATTAGTACAGATTTTGAAGGTGATAGACATGCTAGAAGAGTAAATATGATTAAATCAATAGAAGAAAAACACAATAAATAATAAAAATTACAGTTTTATCAGGAGGAATTATCAAAATGAGCAAAGTGGTAGAGACAAACCATCCATTAATACAACATAAACTAACTTTAATGAGAGATAAAAATACTGGTTCTAAAGATTTCAGAGAACTTTTAACTGAAATTGCAATGCTAATGGGATACGAAATAACAAAAGATATACCATTAAAAGATGTAGAAATAGAGACTCCTATTCAAAAAACATCATCTAAAGTTGTTGCAGGTAAAAAACTAGCTATAATTCCAATTTTAAGAGCAGGGCTTGGAATGGTAGATGGTTTAGTAAGTTTAATGCCTGCAGCAAAAGTTGGTCATGTAGGATTATATAGAGACCCAGAAACATTAAAACCAGTTGAATATTATTGTAAACTTCCTCAAGACATAGGAGAAAGAGATATAATAGTAGTTGACCCTATGCTTGCTACAGGAGGTTCTGCTGTTGCAGCAATAGATTTACTTAAATCTAAAGGAGCTAAAAGTATAAAATTAGCTAATTTAGTAGCTGCACCTGAAGGAATACAAGAAGTACAAAAATATCATGATGATGTTGATATATATGTTGCATCAATTGATGAGAAATTAAATGAACATGGATATATAATTCCTGGTCTTGGTGATGCAGGAGACAGATTATTTGGAACTAAATAAAAATTAATAACTATAAATATTTATTGGGAACTTTCTTATATAGTAAAAATTATTTAATATAAGGAGGTTCCTTTTTATATGTATTTTCTCATAATAAGAATTCTTGAATTGATAAATTTCTCGAATTGAGAATAAAAAGCTTTTACCAATTAATAAAGAATGGCTATTTTACTTGAGTTTACAAATTATGAGCAATTTTAAATATGGCATGTTAGTTGCTTACGATTAAATTGATATATATTAATTGAGTTTAAATTAAAATATTAATGATATTATTGGGAGTGATAATACATGAAAAAATGTATAGTAGTAAGAGGAGCTGGAGATTTAGCAACAGCAGTTATACATAAGTTACACAATAGTGGTTTTAAAGTGGTTGCATTAGAAATAGAAGAGCCTTTAGCAATAAGAAGACAGGTCTCTTTTTGTGAGGCTGTATATGAAAAGGAAGTTACTATTGAAGGTATAGATTGTAAACTTTGTAAAAATAAAGATGAAATCGAAAAAACGTTATCTCAAGATAAAGTAGCACTTATTGTAGACCCAAAAGGAGAAAAACTATCTGAGATAAATCCAGTTGTTTTGATTGATGGAATATTAGCCAAAAAAAATTTGGGTACAACTAAGGATATGGCTCCACTTACAATAGCTTTAGGACCTGGATTTTGTGCAGGAGAAGATGTTGATGTGGTCATAGAGACAATGAGAGGTCATAATCTAGGAAGAATAATAACCAGTGGTAGAGCTGAAAAAAATACAGGAATACCAGGTGCAATAAAAGGGATTTCTAAAGAAAGAGTAATACACTCAGAACATAGCGGAATAATGGAAAATGTATGTAAGATAGGCGATATAGTTGAAAAGGGTGATTTACTTTGTTATATTAATGATTATGGACAAAAATATGAAGTTAGAGCAACAATATCTGGAGTTCTTAGAGGATTACTAAAAGAGGGAGCAAAAGTAAATAAAAATTTAAAAATATTAGACATAGACCCTAGAAAAGAGGAAGTTAAGAATGCTTTTACCATATCAGATAAAGCTAGATGTATAGCTGGAGGGGTTTTAGAAGCCATATTAAAAAATGGAATCTATCCAATAAATTAATTTATGATAAATAAGACTATTAATATTTCATTAAGGTGATATAATAAATTTAATAGATTAAGGAGAGCATATAAAGGGTATTTAAAATTTAAATGGTAAAAATGCTCTTTTTTTATTGGACATTCAATTGACATGTGTATATAATATAAAAATAAGTATTTATTTAGGAAGAAATCTAATAAATATATATGAGACCAGTACATAAACAAAGAGGAGAAAAGTAAATTATGAGACCATCATGGGATGAATACTTTATGGAAATTGCAGAAGTGGTAAAAAAGCGTTCAACTTGTATTAGGAGACAAGTAGGAGCTGTTATTGTAAGAGATAAACAAATTCTAACAACTGGATATAATGGTTCCCCAAGAAATCTTGAACATTGTGAAAATATTGGGTGCAAAAGACAGGAACTAAATATTCCTTCAGGAGAAAGACATGAACTGTGTAGGGCATTGCATGCTGAGCAAAATGCTATAATACAGGCTGCCCATAATGGTATTAGTGTAGCTGGAGCAACTTTATATGTTACTACAAGACCTTGTGTTTTGTGTGCAAAAATGTGCATAAATGCAGGGATATTGAAAATTGTTTATGAAGGCGATTATCCAGATGATATGTCTACAGAATTGTTAGAAGAAGCAGGAATAGAACTTATAAAATTCTAGTAGATAAATTTTTAGTGAATAATTTTAGAATGACAATAAACGATAAAATTTGACACTGAAATACATGCTCATGAAATGATTAAAAGAAAGTGTTTGAAAAATAATCAGATTAGTAGTAAGATATATTTTATAATTAAATAAATTTATGATATAGATTAATTACATGTTATTTATTTTGTAATAATGAGGGATACTATTTATGAGTAAAAAAAATACACATATGGAAATTGCAAAGCTGTTTAGTTTAATAAGTCAAATAGGATTGATGATTGTAATATCAATATTAGGATGTACTTTCTTAGGAAAATTTTTAGATAGTAAATTAAATACAAGTCCAGTTCTAACAATAATATTTTTACTGTTAGGGGTTGGAGGTGCTTTTAGTGGTGTTTATAAAACTCTGATAGTATATACACGAAGGAAGTGATATATTGGATATAAAATTACTTAACCAAGTAAGGTCAGTAACAAAGGGTATAGTAATATTTGATGTAATTTTAATTGTGCTAATGTTGATAACATCAACATTAAGTAAGCCAGTATTTTTAGGACTTATATTTGGCTCTATAATAGCTATGTTAAATTTTAGATTATTAGCAATCTCACTAGAAAAAACAGTGTCATTGCCAGCTGGAAAAGCACAAGCTTATGCATCAGCACAATATACCATTAGGCTATTTATAATGGCAGTTGTTCTATTTGCTTCAGCTAAGGTTCCACATTTAAATATAATCGGAACAGCACTAGGATTATTGAGTACAAAGTTTGTCATATTATCAAAAAACTTTATAAATAAATTAAAGAGGAAGGAGGCGTAAGTATGAGTCAAGCGCATTATTATCTCATAGGAAACTTTAAAATTAGTGAAACAATACTAGTGAGTTGGGGAATAATGGCCTTTTTAGCGATAGCATCTTATTTTTTAACTAGAAATTTGAAAAAAGTTCCAACCAGTAAAGTTCAAATATTTTTGGAATTTGCAATAGGTGGTCTTGCTAAAATGGTTACAAATGTTATGGGTAAAAACACAGTAAAAAGAATGCCATATATGATACCATACATAGGAAGTTTGTTTTTATTTTTCGCGTGCTCAAATTTAAGCCCATTACTTGGATTAAGATCACCAACAACCGACCTAGATACAACTGCTGCATGGGCAATGATTACATTTTTTATGATTTATTTTGCAGGAGTTAAATTTAAAGGAGTATCATACTTTAAAGAATTGGCTCAACCACTTGCCATAATGTTACCAATTAACATTATAGGTGAGTTAGCTAGACCAATATCATTAAGTTTCCGTCCATTTGGAAATATCTTAGGTGGAACAATTATAATGGGTCTATTTTATCAACTTTTAGGTTTTATATCTAGTCTAATACCAGGATTATCAATACCAATTGGACAGATACTAATACCAGTACCATTACACTTGTACTTCGATTTATTTGCAGGATTGTTACAAGCATATATATTTATAATGTTAACAATGGTGTTTATATCAAGTGCAGGGGAATTAGATTAAGAAATCAACTTATATTAAGATAAAAAATAAAAAACAATTTAAATTTTTAAATTTTAAGGAGGAAATAATTATGGAAACAGCAATAGTAGCGGCAGCATCAGCAATAGGAGCAGGAATAGCAGTTGCAACAGGTATAGGTGCAGGAATTGGTCAAGGTGTAGCAGCAGGTAAGGCAGCAGAAGCAGTAGGAAATCAACCAGAAGCTAAAGGTGATATAACTTCAACTTTATTACTAGGTGTTGCTATAGCAGAGTCTTCAGCAATATATGGCTTGGTTGTATCAATAATACTTCTATTCGTAAATCCATTCTTCAAATACTTAGGAATGTAGATTTAGTCCTTAAATATTTTGAGATAGGTTTTATAGATAAATCATCTCAAACTTATAATCATGAGATGAATTTTATCATCTCGTGATTATAAGTAGTTATGATTTATGGAAAGGAGGATAATTATGGAGAAAGCACTAGTAGGTATAACATGGGAATTTGTATTCCAAATTGTTAATACTTTTATAATATTTTTACTTCTAAGAAAGCTTTTATTTAAGCCAGTTTTAAATATAATCCAATCAAGAGAAAATGATATTAAAAATGACTTAGCAGAAGGCGAAAAAGCAAAAAACGAAGGATTGGCACTAAAAAAAGAATATGAGTCAAAAATCAATTTTGCTAAAGACGAAGGTCAAGAAATCATAAAACAAGCAACTATAAGAGCAGAGAAAAAATCAGATGACATAATAAGTACTGCAAAACAAGATGCTCTTAATATAAAAGATAAAGCAAGCAAAGATATAGAACAAGAAAAACAAAAGGTTATGAATGAAATTAAGAGTGATATATCAAATATAGCACTACTTGCAGCATCTAAAGTTATTGAAAAAGATTTAGATAAATCTAAACATGAAGAATTGATAGAAAACTTTATAAAAGAGGTAGGGGAGGCTAAATGATAAACGTAGTAGCAAATAGATATGCCGAAGCCCTGTTTCAATTAGGAGAAGAAGAAAATTCAACTGATATATTATTTAAAGAATTAGAAAAAGTAGTAGATATGATGACTAAAGTTAGCAAAGATTTCTACAAAGTTTTAAAATCACCATTAGTTTCAAAATCAGAAAAGAAAAACTTGGTAGAAATCATTTTTGATAAGGAAGTAAGCTCTAACATAAAAAATTTCTTAAAAGTTTTGGTAGATAAAGATAGAATAGCGTTTTTGGAAGACATAGAGTTAGCTTATAAAGACTTATTAAATAAGAAAAATAATATAATTGATGGTGTCGCAATAAGTGCGATTCCAATGAGTGAAACAGATATTAAAGAACTTGAAGTTAAACTTTCAAACAAATACAACAAAAATGTTACTATAGAAAATGTAGTTGACAAGACTATACTAGGGGGAGTTCTAGTTAGACTTGGAAATGAGCAGATAGATGGCACTGTAAAAACTCGTCTAGATAAGATGAAAGAAAAGCTATCTGAAGTAATATCTTAAGAATGGCGGTGAACCCATGAACTTAAAACCTGAAGAAATAAGTTCTATAATTAAACAGCAAATAAAGAATTATGAGAATAAAGTTGAATTGACAGATACAGGTAGTGTTTTAACCGTTGGGGATGGTATAGCTAGTGTATATGGATTAGAAAAAGCTATGTCTGGTGAGTTACTAGAGTTCCCAGGTGAAGTATATGGTATGGCACTTAACTTAGAAGAAGAAGTAGTTGGAGCTGTTATACTTGGAGATGACAGTGGAATAAAAGAAGGCGATATAGTTAAGAGAACTGGAAGAATAGTTGAAGTTCCAGTTGGAGAAGCCTTAATAGGTAGAGTTGTAAATTCTCTAGGTCAGCCAATAGATGGAAAAGGACCTATAGCTTGTACAAAAACTAGACCAGTTGAATCTGAAGCACCTGGTATAATAGATAGAAGATCTGTTTATGAGCCATTACAAACAGGTATAAAATCAATAGATTCAATGATACCAATTGGTAGAGGTCAGAGAGAGTTAATAATAGGTGACAGACAAACTGGTAAAACATCTATAGTTGTCGACACTATATTAAATCAAAAAGGAAAAGATGTTATCTGTATATATGTAGCAATTGGGCAAAAACGTTCTACTATAGCTCAATTAGTTAGCTCATTAGAAAAAGGTGGAGCTTTAGACTATACAATAGTAGTTTCAGCAACAGCATCTGAATCAGCGCCACTTCAATATATAGCACCATACGCTGGAGCAGCTATGGGTGAAGAATTTATGTACAATGGAAAACATGTGCTTATAGTATATGATGATTTAAGTAAACAAGCCGTTGCATATAGAGAAATGTCATTATTACTTAGAAGACCACCAGGACGTGAGGCATATCCTGGAGATGTATTCTACTTACATTCAAGATTACTTGAAAGAGCAGCTAAGTTATCTGATGAATTAGGAGGAGGCTCAATGACTGCCTTACCTATAATAGAAACTCAAGCTGGAGACGTTTCTGCGTATATACCAACAAATGTTATATCTATAACAGACGGTCAAATATACTTACAACCAGAATTATTCTATTCAGGTGTAAGACCAGCAGTTGACCCTGGTATATCAGTATCGAGGGTTGGTGGTTCTGCGCAAATTAAGGCAATGAAAAAAGTTGCAGGTACATTGAAACTTGCATATTCACAATATAGAGAGCTTGCAGCATTCTCACAATTTGGTTCTGACTTAGATGAAGATACTAAAAAGAGACTTGCTCAAGGTGAAAGAATCGTTGAGATATTAAAACAAGGTGAGCATCAACCAATAAAAGTTGAAAATCAAGTTATGATAATATACGCTGTTATAAATAATCACTTGGAAGATATTCCAATAGATAATATAGCTAGATTTGAATCAGAATTGTATGCATTTGTAGATAATAATTATCCAGAAATATCAAGAAAAATATTAGATGGAGAAGACTTCACTCATGATTTAACAGATGCAATAAATGAATTTAAAGAAAAGTTTGTTGTTGAAGTATAATCCTTTTTAAAAAAGGAGGTAAATTAATTGGCAGGAGCTGGAATTAAAGCGATTAAAACACGTATGGGGAGTGTTGAAAGTACAAAACAAATAACTAAAGCAATGGAACTTGTTGCATCTTCTAAGCTTAGAAAAGCAAAAGAAAAAGCTGAAGATTCAAGAGAATACTTTAATACTTTGTACGATACAGTAAAAGATATTGCCCAAACAACACGTGGAGTTAGAAATGAATTTTTAAAAGTAAGAGAAGTAAAAAATAAATGCTATATAGTGGTAGCTGGAGATAGAGGTCTTGCAGGTGGATACAATTCCAATGTATTAAAGGAATCTGTATCTCACATGGAAGGAAAAAAAGAAACAGTTATCACAGTAGGAAAGAAGGCACACGAGTTTTTTTCTAAGAGAAATTACAATATAGCAAAAGATATAAATAGTGTTGAAGCTTGTGGATATGAAGAAGCGATAGAAATTTCACAAACTGTTATTGACCTGTATAAAAAAGGTGAAGTAGATGAAGTTTATATAGCTTATACAAAGTTTAAATCAGCGTTATTACAAGAAGTTGAAGTTTTAAAATTGCTTCCATTGGTGTTTGAAAAAGATACAGATGACCATGGAATTGTAATAAAAGAAGAAAAACAAAATAAATCGAAAGTACAATATATACCATCAGCAGAAGCAGTCTTAAGTTATATTGTGCCTCAGTTTGTATCAGGTACAATATATGGTGGGATTTTAGAATCTTTTGCATCAGAGCAAGGAGCTAGAAGAACTGCGATGGAATCAGCCACAGATAATGCGAATGAAATGCTATCTAATTTAGAGTTAAGTTATAACAGAGCAAGACAGTCAGCTGTAACTCAAGAAATAACAGAGATAGTTGGTGGAGTTGAAGCTCTAAAATAGGGAGGTTAGGAAATGGCAAATGTAGGTGAAATAGTACAGATTGTAGGAGCTGTACTAGATGTTAAGTTTGATAATGAACAAAGCCTACCTAACTTATTAAATGCGTTAGTAATAAAGTTAGGAGATAAAGAAATAGTTGCAGAAGTTGCTCAACATATAGGTGATGATACAGTAAGATGTATCTCTATGAGTGCAACAGATGGACTTGTAAGAGGTATGGAAGTTGTAGATACAGGAGGACCAATAAGTGTTCCTGTTGGAGATGAAACTTTAGGTAGAATATTCAATGTTCTTGGAAAACCAGTTGATGGAAAACCAGCTCCAAAGTCTGCGCCTAAGTTACCTATACATAGACCAGCACCAGCATATGACGAACTAGAAACTACAGCTGAAATACTAGAAACAGGTATTAAGGTAGTTGATTTGCTGGCACCATATCTGAAAGGTGGAAAAATAGGTCTATTTGGAGGAGCAGGAGTAGGAAAAACAGTTTTAATACAAGAACTTATAAACAATATTGCTAAGCAACATGGTGGTATTTCTGTATTCTCAGGAGTAGGAGAAAGAACAAGAGAAGGTAATGACCTTTATGGAGAAATGAGTGAGTCTGGAGTTATAAATAAGACAGCTCTAGTATTTGGTCAGATGAACGAGCCACCTGGAGCAAGAATGAGAGTTGCTTTAACTGGACTTACAATGGCAGAACATTTTAGAGATGAGCAAGGACAAGACGTCTTACTTTTCGTTGATAATATATTCCGTTTCACACAAGCTGGTTCAGAAGTTTCAGCACTTCTAGGACGTATGCCATCAGCTGTTGGTTACCAACCAACATTAGCTACTGAAATGGGTGCACTTCAAGAGAGGATAACGTCAACTAAGAAAGGTTCAATAACATCTGTTCAAGCAGTATATGTACCAGCAGATGACTTAACTGACCCAGCACCAGCTACAACATTCTCTCACTTAGATGCAAAAACAGTTTTATCTAGACAAATATCATCACTTGGTATATATCCAGCGGTTGACCCTCTTGAATCTACATCAAGAATTCTTGACCCTAGTATAGTAGGAAAAGAACATTATGAAGTAGCCAGAGGAGTTCAATCAATACTTCAAAGATATAAAGAACTACAAGATATAATTGCCATACTTGGTATGGATGAATTGTCTGATGAAGATAAGTTAATAGTTGCACGTGCTAGAAAAATACAAAGATTCTTATCTCAATCGTTTACAGTTGCAGAGCAATTTACAGGAAATCCAGGTCAATATGTTCCTGTTAAAGAAACTGTAAGAGGATTCAAAGAGATACTTGAAGGTAAACATGATGACTTACCAGAGTCAGCATTCCTGTTTGTAGGTACAATAGAAGATGCTGTTAAAAAAGCGAAGGGAAGTATGTAGTCATGGCTAGTGAATTTTCATTGAAAGTTGTAACTCCAAATGATACATTTTATGATGGAGAAGTTGAAATGATAGTAGTTAGAACTACAAAGGGAGACAAAGGGGTATTGAAAGGTCATATACCATTTGTTTCAGGCATACCTGTAGGGACTTTGAAGATAAAAAAAGATGGAAATTTTAAAGAAGCAAAAATATCAGAAGGATTTGTTAATGTAGATCAAAATAAAACCGTTATATTGACAGAATCTGCTGAATGGATTTAATAACTTAATATAAAACATGAAAAGTCATTTTTACTAAAAATATTTTTGGTCAAAGTGACTTTTTTATGTTTTGGTGTTAATAAAATAATAACAAATAGAGTGTAAAGTATGCAGAAAATGTACTGACAATAAATTCACAAAATGTTTGAATTTACTGCAAAATTATGTTGTAATTAATAAGATAAAGAAAGTTTAGATAGATTATATAGAAGTGAAAAAATATTCATATAAGGAATCTATATAAAATTTTTATAAAATTTAAAAAATTTGCTTAGTTGTGTAGTATAATAAATAATATAATAGATTTACATAGGTTATTTATTATAAATAATTTTAAAAGTTACAATTTTATTATAATGATTATTAAATTGGGATAAGTAACATAAACTAAACAATAATAGGTATTATCAATAGTAAATTTATAAATTCATTATTAAATGAAAAGAGCTATTATAAATTTTCTGGAGGAAAAATGGATATATTTGATATTGGAGTAGACATAGTTGAAATTGACAGAATAAAAAAAGCTGTAGAAAAAAATAATCGGTTTTTAGAGAAAATGTTTACAGATAAAGAAATTGAATATTTTAATTCTAAAAATTTTAAGGCAGAAAGTATAGCCGGTAATTTTGCGGCTAAGGAAGCTATAAGTAAATCTATGGGTACAGGAATCAGAATGTTTAACTTTAAAGATATAGAGGTTCTCAGAAATGAAATGGGAAAACCAATAGTAAAAACTTATAATAATCTGGCAAAAATGTGCATAGATTATAATGTTTTAGAAATAAAAGTTTCAATATCACATTCAAAAGATTATGCTATAGCAAATGCGATAACTATAATTAAGGACTAAGGAGTGATTACACTATGATGGATAAAACAGCAAAAGAAATAATGACAACAGATGTAATAGTAGCAAAACAAGATGATAGTATAGCAGATGTAGCTAATATGCTAATTGCAGAGAAAATAGGAGGATTGCCAGTTGTAGATTCAGAAAATAAAGTTGTTGGAATAATTTCTGAGACAGACATTCTTAAAAAAGAAAAATATATAGAAGCACCTCTCTATATAAATTTATTACAAGGGCTGATTTTTTTAGATGATTTAAAAAAGGTAGAAAAAGACATAAAGCAAGTAGCAGCGTATAAAGTCGGAGAACTGATGTCTAAAGACATAATAAAAGTTCATGAAGATGATAAGTTCGATGATGTGGCTAATATAATGATTAAAAAATCAATAAACAGAGTTCCTGTAGTAGATGATGACAATAAAATTAAAGGTATAATCTGTAGATATGATATAATAAAAGCTTTATATAATGAATAAACTGAAGTAGGAGGTGTGATGTGAGAAAAAAGTGGACTATAGTATGTATTATGTTCTTGGCACTGGTTATAATTGTAATAGGATGCCAAAAACGACAGTCCACAAAAGAAGAAGTATACAAAGACTTTCAAAAGCAGATTTCTGATATGAATTCTTACAGTTGTAAAGCTGAAGTAGAAGTAGTTGGAAATAAGAGCCCACACAATTATGTTTTAATTCATACTTATAAAAAAACTGATAACTATAAATTAGAAGTAATTTCCCCAAAACACTTAAAGGGAAAAAGTATAGAGTATCAAGGTGATAAAATATTAGTTAAAAATCCAAATATCAGTGATATAGTGGAATTGCCTAATACAGGAAAAAATAATCAATATCTTTTTATAGGAGACTTTATAAAAAATTATCTTCAAAACGAAGAGATGAAAATAAAGTTATCCAAAGGAAATTTGGTTTTAGAGACTTTTATTCCTGGGGATAATAAATATTTTAATAAGCAAGTATTATATGTAAATGCTGACACAAAGAACCCTGAAAAGATGGAAGTGTTAGATAATGAAGGAGTGCCAAGATTTACAGTAAAATACAGAGATTTTGAATACAGAAACTAAGGGGGACTAAAGAAATGCAAAAAATAACAGTGCCTACATGGGCAGAGATAAATCTAGATAACTTAAGATTTAACTTAAAAAATATTAAAAATTTATTAGAAGAAGATATTAAGGTTTGTGGAGTAATAAAAGCTGATGCATATGGACATGGTGCAGTAGAAGTTGCAAAATTATTACAAAAGGAAAAAGTAGATTATTTAGCAGTAGCAAGAACTGCTGAAGGAATTGAACTTAGACAAAATGGTATAACACTTCCTATTTTGAACTTAGGATATACTCCAGATGAAGCTTTTGAAGATTCTATAAAAAATAAAATAACTATGACAGTTTATTCTTTAGAAACAGCACAAAAGATAAACGAAATTGCAAAATCTTTAGGAGAAAAAGCCTGTGTTCACATTAAAATAGACTCAGGAATGACTAGAATAGGTTTCCAACCTAATGAAGAGTCAGTTCAGGATATAGTAAAATTAAATAAATTAGAATATATAAATTTAGAAGGTATGTTTACTCATTTTGCTACAGCTGATGAAGTAAGTAAAGAGTACACTTATAAACAAGCTAATAATTATAAATTTATGTCTGATAAGTTAGATGAAGCTGGTGTAGAAATAGCTATAAAGCATGTATCAAATAGTGCAGCTATTATGGATTGCCCTGATTTAAGATTAAATATGGTAAGAGCAGGAATAATATTATATGGTCATTATCCATCTGATGATGTATTTAAAGAAAGACTAGAACTAAAACCAGCCATGAAATTAAAATCAAAAATCGGACATATAAAACAAGTTGAACCAGGTATAGGAATAAGTTATGGACTAAAATATACAACTACTAGTATGGAAACAATAGCTACAATTCCAATAGGATATGCAGATGGATTTACTAGAATTCAAAAGAATCCAAAAGTTATTATTAAAGGAGAAGTATTTGATGTAGTTGGTAGAATTTGTATGGATCAAATAATGGTTAGAATTGACAAAGATGTAGACATAAAAGTTGGAGATGAGGTTATACTATTTGGAGAAGGTGAAGTTACAGCTGAACGTATAGCCAAAGACTTAGGAACTATAAACTATGAAGTGTTATGCATGATATCAAGAAGAGTTGACCGTGTTTATATGGAAAATAATGAGCTTGTACAAATAAACAGTTATTTGCTAAAATAAAACCATGATATTATAATCTGGGAGGCGATTTTGTGTACGATAAGAGTAAAGAAAAAATAGAAGTTACTTTACCAGACTCTCTGATTTCTGAAGTTGATAGTATTGTTCAGATGGAGAACAGTAACAGAGAAGATTTTGCAAAAGCTGCTTTTCAGTTCTATATAACTCAGAAAAAGAGAATTCATATTAAAGAATCTATGAAAACGGGTTATAGAGAAATGGGTCAAATTAATCTGTCATTAGCTGAACTAGGTATGACAGTTGACGAAGTATCTTCTGATGATAAAAATGAAGGGAAGATTGCCCAAGGTGAGTACTAATTGTGAAATAAAGCGTGGTGATTTATATTACGCTGATTTAAGTCCAGTTGTTGGTTCAGAACAGGGAGGAGTTAGGCCTGTTCTGATAATACAAAATGATGTAGGTAATAAATATAGTCCTACAGTTATAGTATCAGCTATAACATCTCAGATTAATAAAGCCAAATTACCTACTCATGTAGAGATAAGTTCCAATGAATATGGGCTTAATAAAGACTCAGTGATTCTTTTAGAACAAATCAGAACTATTGATAAAAAGAGGCTGAGGGAAAAAATTGGTTGTCTAGATGAAAATATGATGATAAAAGTAGATGATGGACTTCAAATAAGTTTAGGATTGTTTACTTTTTAAAGAGGGATTTGTCTTTTGTTAGACAATCCCTTTTTTCTTTAAAAATATTTCATAGAGTTTAATTTTAGTGCCTAAGCTAATAAAATCAAAAATAACGAAAAAAAATAGCATAAAAGTGATATAATAATATGGAATTGATATAAAAATTACAAACTCAAGGGAGGTAATTACATGAGAGACCATAAAGGATTAAATGAGATTGCGCGTATCATAAGAAGAGATATAGTTTCTATGATACATAGAGCCAAATCTGGACATCCAGGAGGGTCATTATCAGTAGTTGAAATACTTACTGCGTTATACTTTGATGAAATGAATGTGGATTCTTCAAATCCTAAAATGGAGGATAGAGATAGATTTGTATTATCAAAAGGACATGCTGCACCAGCATTATATGCAACATTGGCTGAAAAAGGTTATTTTGATAAGGAAGAATTAAATGGGCTGAGGAAAATAGGAAGAATGTTACAAGGGCATCCAGATATGAAAGGAACACCTGGTGTGGAGATATCTACAGGTTCCTTAGGTCAAGGTTTCTCGGCTGCATGTGGGATGGCTATGGCATCAAAATTAGATAATGCACCATGGAATGTGTACACTTTACTTGGTGATGGAGAAGTTCAAGAAGGTATTGTTTGGGAAGCTGCTATGAGTGCAGCACATTATAAACTTGATAATTTAATTGCTTTTTTAGACAATAATGGACTTCAGATAGATGGAAACATAGAAAGTGTAATGAACTTAGGTTCAATAGTTGATAAATTTAAGGCTTTTGGATGGAATGTAATTGAAATAGATGGTCATGATTTTGACCAAATATTTGCTGCTCTTGATATAGCTAAATCAACAGTTAAAAAGCCTACAATGATAGTTGCAAAGACTATAAAGGGTAAAGGAATATCTTTTATGGAAAATCAAGCAGGATGGCATGGGACAGCTCCAAATGATGCAGAACTAGAACAAGCCTTACTTGAATTAGGAGGTGCTGACAATGAATAAAATGGCAACAAGAGAAGCATATGGTAAAGCCTTGGTAAAATTAGGACAAATAAATGACAATGTTGTAGTATTAGATGCAGATTTATCAAAGTCTACAAAGACACATGATTTTTATGAAGCATTTCCAGATAGATTTTTTAATATGGGTATAGCCGAACAAAATCTAGTAGGTGCTGCTTGTGGGTTATCAACTGCTGGAAAAATACCTTTTGCTAGTACTTTTGCTATGTTTGCTACAGGAAGAGCATTTGAGATTATAAGAAATTCAGTTTGTTATCCAAAATTAAATGTAAAAATTTGTGCTACTCATGCAGGACTTACTGTTGGAGAAGATGGAGCATCTCATGAAAGTGTAGAGGATATTGCAATAATGAGAGCTATACCAAATATGACAGTTCTTGTTCCAGCTGATGGAGTAGAGACAGAGAAGATGATTTTTGAAATAGCTAAATACAATGGACCTGTTTATGTTAGACTAGGAAGAAGTTCAGTTCCAGTTTTATTTGATGAGGATTATCACTTTGAAATAGGAAAAGGTGTAGTACTAAGAGATGGCAATGATGTCACGATTATAGCTTGTGGGATTATGGTGAATGATGCTATATTAGCACAAGAAAAATTGCAAGAAGAAGGTATTAGTGCTAGAGTCATAAATATGTCAACAATAAAACCTATAGATAAGGATTTAATATTAAAATCAGCAAAAGAAACTAATGCCATTGTAACTGTAGAAGAACATAGTATAATTGGAGGATTAGGTTCTGCTGTAAGTGAGACAGTTGGAGAATCTTATCCAACTATTGTAAAAAAAGTTGGGATTAAGGATTCTTTTGGAGAATCTGGTGCTCCAAACGAATTGTTAAAAAAATATGAATTAACTTGTGATGACATAGTAAAAGCTGTAAAAGAAGCTATTCTTGCAAAAAGAATGTAAGAAATATAAATTATGCATGTTTGTTAACAATATAATATGTGTAAAAGAGAGATATAAAGCATTATATGAATTTGTATCTCTCTTTTTTATACACTATATCAATTTATCAAAAACCTAACCAAATATTCAAATTTTTACAAAAATAGAGAAAATATTCAAATATATATTGACTATTCAGAAAAATATGACTAATATATAGTTTATAGGGAAATTAGTTTTATACATATAATAACTACTTAGATAAAAAGAATTTAAAGAATTGTATGAAGGGAGGTATACTGTATAAAAAATATGCTATAAGTTTTAAGTTATTATACAAAATACAAAAAGTTTTAAAACAGTTATCATGGATTTTATGTTAAAGGAAATTGTAAGTAGTTTATCGAAGTAATTAAGCAGATGAAAAAATTTCACGTGGGGAGGTAACTGAGATATGTCAGAAAAAGTAAATGTTAAAACGGTCATCAGTTTCGCAGGAGCTTATGTAGCAACAGTAATCGGTTCTGGATTTGCAACAGGACAAGAAATAATGCAATTCTTCACTTTTTATGGGTTTGCAGGTATTATTGGTGGGATAATTTCAATGGTATTATTCTCATGGATGGGTGCTTCAGTAATGTCAAAAGGTAAAGAACTTCAACTTAAGGAACCTATCAAAATTTATCGTGTTTATTGTGGTAAGTATTTAGGAATATTCTTTGAGTGGTTTGGACCTTTATTCTTATTTGGTGTTTTCGTAGTAATGATTTCAGGAGCAGGAGCAACTTTAACTGAATACTATGGATTAAATCCATTTGTAGGTAGAATAGGTATGGCAGTAGTAGCATTATTAACTGTTTCATTAGGTCTTGATAAATTATCAAAGATACTAGGTGGAATAGGACCTATAATAATAATCTTTACACTTTTAGTTGGAGCTATAAGTTTGAGCAGTAATATAGGTAACTTATCTCAAGCAGGAGAGATTCTTAGTACTGTAGAGGTAACTAAGCCAGTTCCAAACGCATACCTATCTGGTGTAATATATACTACTTATAATACAATCGTTGTCATGGCGTTCTTAACAGGATTAGGAGCAAGTGCTGCTAATAAAAAAGAAGCTGTTTGTGGTGGTATACTAGGTGGTGTAGCACTTATGGCAGCAGCTATAATGATGAACTTAGCAATGCTTTCTGATATAGGGAACTTATATTCAAAAGCAATACCTTCATTATTCTTAGCTGATAAGATTTCACCAATAGTTGGAGTTTTATTCTCAGTAGTTCTTATATTAGGAATATATACAACAGCTGTACCTTTATTATGGTCAGTAACTAATAGATTTGTAGATGATAATCATCCTAAATTCAAATTAATAACATTAATAACAGCTATATTAGGTCTTATAGGTGGATTCTTACCATTTGATAAGCTGGTTGGTATCTTATATCCATATACCGGATATATGGGCGTCATAATACTGGTTTGTGTTCTTTATAGACAGATTACAAAAACATCTGGCTATCAAGAAGGAGTTAATGGTAAATAAGTAATTTGGAATTGTAAAATAAAGAGTTATATAAAAACAATTTAATTGTTTTTATATAACTCTTTTTTATTTTATAATTTATTTGTCATAAAATCCCTTTTTTAATTGTTTTATACTTGAAGACAATTGTTAATAAACATTTTATTATTGATGATTTAAAGTCTAAGACAAAATTATAAATCATATATTTAAATAGATGGGAGGAGTGATAAAATTGAATGTAAAGTTTAATATTAAAGGTATAATTTATGGAGTCATAGCTCTTATATTTGTGATAGGAGGATTTATATTCATACCAAGTATGTTTATAGAAAAAACTAAACCAATAGATTATACAGTATTGCAAAGGAATTCAATACCAGAAAAGATACTTGACGTTATGGACAAATACACGAATGAAGAAAGGGCATTAGCAGCTAAAATTGATAATAAAATATACATCATAGTAACTAGGGGAAATAATAAATATGGTATTGAGATGGATAACATAGAAAGTGTAAGTGAAGAAGGAAAAGAAGTTTTGAGAGTTAAGATAAAGTATAAGGATAAGGAGGATTCTCTTCCATACATAGTGGTTGAAACAAATATGAGTGAACTTCCAGATAGAATAGAATTAAATTCTACTAAATAAAAATATATTTGTAATTAGATAACTATTTATTTGTATAGTAAAATAAAGTCATGGTTTTTATTAATGTAAATAAATCATTTCGAGGCTTTATTGATGTAAAAGCCATGACTTAAAATATTCATTGAATGAGATAAAAATTAAATATTAAACAGAGTGTTATATTAATAGTATTGAGAGTGTTAATTATTTGGTGTAAGAATTCTAGTCTCAGTAACTATATAGTTTAATTGAGCATCATGAGTTTCTTTTGGAATAGAATCGAATACCTGAAAGTCAAATGCTATTCCTATAGTTATTGCGTCTTTTCTTAAGTTCTCTAAAAATCTATCATAAAATCCTCCGCCATATCCCAATCTATAGCAATGTATGTCATATGCAACAGCTGGAACAATTACAACATCTAAAGCTTTAATATCAATTTTAGGCGATTTTTCGTTAGGTTCTCTTATTCCATATGCACCAATTTTTAGTCCATTATCTAAATCTGTTATTTGAGTAGGAATTAATGTATGATTTTCTTTTATTGTAATAGGACTTGAGACTATTTTCTTTAGAGATAAAAGTTTTTTGATTAAATTACCTGTGTTAACTTCGTTATTAAAATCTAGATAAAGCATTATGTTAGTTGCGTTTCTTATATCCTCCATTTGAAGTAATTTTTCTGTTATCAAATTTGAATTATTTAGTATAAAATCAGCACCTTTATTTTTTCTATGCTCAATAACTTTTTTCCTAAATTCTTTTTTCATAAAATATTCCTCCCTTAATATGTTATAATGTGAACAGAATTTATATTCTAATATAAATTTTAGTATAGTTTATTGTAATAAGGCAATATATTTGGGTAAATGTAATAAAAATAACAGCTAGTCATATAATATATAATAGTTTATGTAAAAGGAGATGTATCTTGTGATTTCAAAAAAGAAAGCTATTTTTTTAGGGGTGATTTTAGTAATTATAACAGCTATGGCCACATCGGCATTTCAGCTTACATTAGGGAACAAAGTTGTAATATCAAAAGAACTCTATGAAGGCTATAAAAAATATGATAAGTTGTTAGGATTAGAATCTATTATAAAACAAGATTTTTATAAAAAAGTCTCTGATAAAGATTTAGTGGATGGAGCATCAAAGGGGTTATTCCTAGGAACAAATGATAAATATTCTGGTTATTACACTAAAGATGAAATGAAAAAGCTAATAGAAGATAGTGAGGGCTCTTATGTTGGCGTAGGGATGTATATAGGAGCATCAAAAGATGGAGGTCTAGTAGTAGTTCCTATGAAAGATTCTCCAGCAGAAAAAGCAGGAGTAAAAGCAGGAGATAAATTAATAAAAGTCAATGGAAAATCTGTATCATATAAAAATTCGGATGAAGCTGTAAGTATGATGAAAGGTAAAAAAGGCAAAAAAGTAAAGTTAGTAGTATTGAGAGAAGATAAACAACTAAGCTTTGAGCTGAAAACAGAACAGATAGTTGAGAAAAGTATAGAAAGTAAAGTAATTGATAATGATTTAGGATATATAGAAATTACCCAGTTTATATCAAGTACATATACTGATTTTGACAAAGCTTTAAAAGGGTTGAAAGAAAAGAATATTAAGGGATTAGTAATAGACCTTAGAAACAATCCTGGAGGAATGTTGGATATATGTAAAGAAGTTGCTGATGAATTAATTGGTGAAGGAACTATAGTATATACTAAAGACAATAAAGGTAATACAGAATACTTAAAATCTGATAAAGAAAAATTGGGACTTCCAATAGTAGTTTTAACTAATGGAGAAAGCGCCTCTGCTGCTGAGATATTAACAGCTGCAATTGTTGATAATAAAGAAGGTATTTCTGTAGGTACTACGACTTATGGTAAAGGGCTGGTACAGTCAGTTGTAAGATTGAAAGATGGAACAGGATACAAGCTAACTACTGCTCAATACTTTACACCTAATGGAGATTATATCAATGAAAAAGGGATAAAACCTACAATTGAAGAAAAAGATGAGAAAAAGCAACTGGATGTAGCAACTGAATGGCTTAGAGAGCAGGTTAATAAATAGAATTTAAAGTTTGTAGATATAAAAATATTACTGGAAATTTAGCATTCCAGTAATATTTTTTTGATTTAAGAAATATTAATATTAATAACACTATTTTCTAATACTATACCTACTCTCATTTCAGTAATATAGAAACTTATTTGTTTTATACTGATTATAAGAATATTTAAGGTATTTTCTATTTTGAATTACATTAATATTTTGTAAAAACACATACATGTAAATTAAATTTTTTATCTAATGTATGTCTATACTATAAGAAGTTGTAAAAATTTTTCCTTTACCTAATTTGTTTATAAATTTCTTATCTTTATAAATTTTATTAGAATGTATACTATCAGCGAGACCATACCATGGTTCTATACATAAAAATGGAGCAGTAGAATTAGTTTCGCTATAATAAGGAGTCCAAATGCCAACTAGAGGAAAATTCTTCATAGATATAGTTAGGCATTTACTATCTTTATTATTATATATAGATACTTCGTCTATGTTAGTGTATATTAAAGCATCATTTTTAAATAATTCTGGATTTAATTGTAACTTTTTTAAATCTCCAATAAATGTTATATCATCAGTAAAAGAACCATTTAAATTAATTTTTTCCACATTATTTCTTCCTTTAAACGCAAGATAGTATTTAGAAAAGTCATCTTGTTCATAAAAAGGAAGATTAAATGCAGGATGTCCACCTATAGAAAAGAATATATCTTTAGAGTCAGTATTTTTTACAATCCATTCTATATTTATGCTATTGTCATTTAATGTATAATTTATAAGCAGTTCAAAAGAGTAGGGATATTTTTTTAGAGTAGATTCGTTGGATTTTAAACTATAAGATATGAATGTATCACTTTTATTTGTAATTTCAAAATCCATATCTCTAGCAAATCCATGTTGAGTCATATTGTATAAATTTTCTTCTATTATGGTTTCATTATCAAGCAGTTTACCAACTATAGGGAATAATATAGGTGATTGTCTACCCCAATGCTTTTTATTACCATCCCAAAGAATATTTCTGTTATGTTTTTTAGAAAATATCCTAGTAAGCTCAGCACCAGAGCTACTTGATTCAATAATTAAGTTTTCATTTTGTAATATATTCATTTAAAATCTCCTTTATTATACTTTGTTAGTATATTATACTATAAAGTATAATGAGTTTTAAATTGTATTTGATATTATATTTGAAAGGTAGATTTTAGTGTATTTTGAAAATTTTGTTTTGAAAATTTGGGATTATTTAAGAAATTTTGTATTATAAATAGAAGGAAATAGATAAATTGTATAGAATTAAATATATTAAGATAAGTTAATAATGTTAAATGGGAAGTGAGTTTATGGAAAAACCAAATACAAAAGTTGTTAACTTTCAAGAGTATAAAGACAGAAAAAAACAAAGAGAAGTAAACCGAGACGAACTTTTAAAGCTTATTAAAAAAATTGTGACTTCAAAATAGGGAGTTGTTAAACTCCCTATTTTAATGGGTTCCCAAAGAATTAAGACATTCTAAGTCCATCTATATAATCTTTAAATTGTGAAAAATCTGATTCACTACTTAACTCTACAGTTTCTGTACCTTCCGTATAAAAATTCTTAAGATAGATAGTATAATTATTATCAACACAATTATGATAAATACATCTATATCCATCTTCATATAAATTTTTTAATTTAGAAAAATCATCCACAATATCAACTCCTTAAAGTTCTTTTAATTATATTTTTACAAAAAGTATGTGATTGTATGCAAATTAGAAATGTAAAATAAAGGAAATTAAGATAAAATGTAGAATAATCTCTATATGTATGTAAAAATAAAAAGAAAAAGTTGAAATTTTTAGAAAATAAGAGTATCTTTTATCTAAAAAGATAATTAAAAAATAATATTGGGAGGATAGAAAATGAGTTTATTAGAAAGTATATCAAGGAATATATATTCTCTAGATAAGTCTTCTATTGAAAAAGCAAAACAGAGGTTGGACAGGCTTATACATCCAACTGGAAGTTTAGGAAAGATAGAAGATATTTGCATGCAATTAGCAGGGATATTTGGTAATGAAAATTTTGATACAACTAAAAAAGTTATAATTGCTTTTGCTGGAGACCATGGAGTATATGAAGAAGGAGTTGCACCTGACCCTCAAGACATAACAAAGTTACAATTTCCAAATTTCTCAAAAGGGCTATGTGGAGTTGGGGTAATAAGTAAATTTGTAGGAGCAGATGTTGTAGCTGTAGATGTAGGAATAAATTGTGATGAAAAATTAGATGGAGTATTAGATTATAAGATAAGAAAAGGTACTTCAAATATGGCAAAGGGACCAGCCATGAGTAAACAAGAGGCTATAAGATGCTTAGAAATAGGAATTGAAATAGCAGAGCAATGTATAGAAAGAGATTATAAAGTAATTGGTATTGGAGAGATGGGAATAGCAAATACTACTCCAAGTACTGCAATAATATCTGTAATCTCAGGATGTGACCCATCAGAAGTGACAGGAATAGGTGCAGGTCTTAAAAAAGAAAGATTAAAACATAAAGCTGATGTAATTAGAAAAGCTATTGAAATTAACAATCCAAATCCAACTGATGGTGTAGATATTTTATCTAAAGTAGGTGGATTTGAAATAGGTTCAATGGCAGGTGTTATATTAGGATGTAGTGCTAATAGAATCCCAGTTGTTATAGATGGGTTTATTTCTTATGCTGCTGCTTTAATTGCTTATAAAATAAATCCAAAAACTAGAGAATATATGATAGCATCACATTTATCAGCAGAATCAGGAACTAAAAGAGCATTAGATATATTGAAATTAGACCCTATACTAAATATGGATATGAGATTAGGTGAAGGAAGTGGAGCTGCTTTGGCATTCAATATAGTGGAAGCTTCAAATTATACTTACAAAAATATGGCGACTTTTGATGAGATAGATATGGGTCGATAAAAAATTTAATATATTTAGGAGTGTTTTGATGAGTCAAATTATTCTGGTAACAGGAGGAGCTAGGTCAGGAAAGAGTAATTTTGCAGAAAAATTGTGTTTAGATAGGAATAATAATACAGCCTACATAGCGACATCTATTCCATTTGATGATGAGATGAAAGATAGAGTAAGAAAGCATCAAGAGAGTAGACCTAAAAGTTGGAAGACATATGAAATATATGAAGATATATATTCTATAATTAAAAATATATGTGGAGAACATGAGACTGTTATACTAGACTGTGTCACGCTATTAGTAAATAATTTAATGTTTTCACATAATTTAAACATAGAAGAATCTACTCAAGAAGAAATAAATAAATTGGAAGAGTACATAAAAGAGCAAATTAGTAAACTGATTAAAGAAATAGAAAAAACAAATCTATATTTTGTATTTGTGACAAATGAATTAGGTATGGGAATTGTTCCTGGAAATAAACTTAGTAGAATATATACTGATATTGTAGGTCGTATAAATCAATATATAGCATCAAAAAGCAATGAAGTTTATTTTGTAGTTAGTGGAATACCTATGAAAATAAAGGAGTAGTATGTGACTATGAAAAGATTTATTTTGATACTACAGTTTTTGACAAGGATACCTATAAAATTAGATGTAGGATTTGATGATGAATTTTACAAATCCATAGTATATTTCCCACTTGTAGGTCTTGTTATTGGTATATTAACTTATTTAATAGGATGGGTTTCTATACTTTTGTTTCAGCCATTTATATGTGCGACTATAATAACACTTGCTGGTGTTTTGATTACTGGGGGGCTTCATATAGATGGATTAGGGGATACATTTGATGCAATATACAGTTATAGAGACAAAGAGAAAATGCTTGAAATAATGAAAGACTCTCGATTAGGTACAAATTCGCTTTTAGCAATTATGTTTGTACTTTTATTAAAGATTGGATTTGTATATAGTATTATAAGCAATAATTCACTATGGGTTATAATATTCATGCCAATGATTGCAAGGTTAGGAGTAATGTTATTGACATATAAAACGGTAACACCAAGAGCAAAAGGAATGGGGAATTTATTTATAGGAAAATTGACTACAAGTATGTTAATAACAGCTATAATATATACATTATTGATAGTTAGTATTATTGCTAAATTAATATTTTTAGTGCCTAATATAGTATTGATTAAAGTATTATGCTCAGCTATAGCAGTTTTTATATTTATAACATTGTTTAAAAATCATATTTATAAAAAAATTGATGGAGTAACAGGAGATATATTAGGTTGTGGAATAGAACTTTCAGAACTTGTATATTTGATTTATATATATTTGTTAATTTTTATGTTTATTTAAAACTAAAAAGTGGTGATAATGTGATAAGATTAATATTAATAAGACATGCATTGACAATTGATAATGAAAAAGGAAGATTATCAGGTCATATAAATAGTTATATAAGTGAAGAAGGTAAATTGCAAATAAATAAAATTACAAAATATATGAGTAGTGAAAGTATAGATAAGATTTATACAACTCCATCTTCACGTACTAAAGATACAGTAGAGAAAATATCAAATCTGAAATCAATAGAAATAGAAGAAAGAGAAAATCTAAGAGAAATTAGCTTTGGAGACTTTGAAGGAATAACTTTTGAAGAAATAAAAGTTAAGCATCCAAAAGAATTTGAAAAAATGATAGAAGAAGGTAGCAATTATAGATACCCAAATGGAGAAAGTTTGATAGATTCATATGAAAGAGTAGCAAAAGAGATTGACAATATAATTTTAGAAAATGATGACTATTTAAATAGAAAAGCAATGCTTATATGTTCTCATGCAGGTACAATAAGAAACATAATAACACATTTGATTTCTGGTAGTTATAAATATCATTGGAACTTTAAAATTGATAATGCATCTATTACAATTTTGGAAGTTGATAATGGATTTACTGTAATAAATAAAATGAATTTTACTGATTTTATATAAATTAAACATTAAACGATATGTGCTTATAAACTTAATAACAAAAATAGAATATTAGATTAAAATTAGGTTCTCAATTAGATGTAAAAAGGGAAAAAGGTTAGATGCCTTTGCAGCCCCCGCTACTGTGAAACCAACGAAACTATAAATACCACTGTCAATTTGATGGGAAGGTTATAGGAGTAGGATGAAGTTAAGCCAGGATACCTGCCTAATTTAATTTAAAACATGAGGTCTTCGGGGTGAAAGATTTTTAATTGATATATATAAAAGTCCTAGCTTTAGAAGCATTAGGACTTTTTTTATTTTATTTGTAGGTAAAATTTAACTTTAAGGAGGGGGAGAAAGTGGGTAAAAAAGTAATGTTACAGGGAACTGCATCAAATGTAGGTAAGAGCATTTTATCAGCAGGATTGTGTAGAATATTTAAACAAGATGGTCATACTGTTGCTCCTTTTAAGTCACAAAATATGGCTTTAAATTCTTTTATAACTAAAGAAGGATTAGAAATGGGGAGAGCACAAGTATTTCAAGCAGAAGCGTCAAAAATAGAGCCAATAGCAGATATGAATCCAGTCTTATTAAAACCTTCTGGAAATCATAAAAGTCAAGTGATTGTAAGGGGAAAAGTTGTAGGAGAAATGCATTCATCTGAATATCATGATTATAAGCTAGAATTGGTAGATGTATTAAAGGAAACCTTTAATAATTTAAGTTCAATGTATGACATTGTGGTTATGGAAGGTGCAGGGAGTACTGCAGAGATAAATTTAAAAGATAGAGATATATCCAATATGGGGATGGCAAAAATAGCAGATGCACCAGTAATAATAGTTGGGGATATTGATAGAGGAGGAGTATTTGCATCATTAGCAGGTACAATGCTTTTATTAGATGATGATGAGAGAAAAAGAGTCAAAGGAGTAATAATCAATAAATTTAGAGGGAAAAAGGAACTCCTACAAGATGGTTTAAAGATGCTTGAAGATATTATAAAAGTACCAGTTTTAGGTGTGGTTCCTTATATGGATATAAAAATAGAAGATGAAGATAGTGTAACAACTAGATTTAAGAAAAAAATGGATAAAAATGATATACATATAGAAATAATTAGAACTCCACATATGTCAAATTTTACAGATTTTAATATATTTGAAACACAAGAAGATGTAAGCCTTAGATATGTAGACTATGGAGAAGCTATAGGAAATCCAGATATATTGATAATACCTGGAACTAAAAGTACTATAGATGATTTAAAGTACATAAGAGAAAGTGGTCTTGAGTCACAAATTAAAAATTTACATAGTCAGGGTAAATTGATATTTGGAATATGTGGTGGGTATCAAATGCTAGGTAAAAAATTAAAAGACCCTTATCATGTTGAAAGTGAAATTGAAGAAGTAGATGGCATTGGTCTTTTAGATACAGAAACAATATTTGAAGAGGAAAAGACTACAACTCAAGTAGAAGGCACCATTATTGAATGTACTGGCGAATATATGAACAACCTTAAAGGTAAGAAAGTAAAAGGCTATGAAATACATATGGGAATTACAAATCGCAGTAATAAAGTAAGTAGCTTAGACTTAATAACAAAAAAACTAGATAAAGAAGTCAATTATACTGAAGGAAGTGTAAATAAAGAAGGTAATGTAATTGGTACTTATCTTCATGGAATATTTGATGAAATAGATTTTACAAGAGCAATTTTAAATAATATAAGAAAGAAAAAGGGATTAAAAGAATTAGAAAGTACTGTAAGTTCTTTTGATGAGTTTAAAGATAAAGAGTATGATAAATTGGCAGATTTCTTGAGAGAACATTTAGATATAGAGCAGATATATGAAATTATGAAATAAGAATGACTTTATATTTATACTTTAGGTAGGAGGTGTATTATGAAAAAGATTCTGATTGCAGGTACTAGCAGTGGAGTTGGGAAGACTACAATATCATTAGGCATAATGCAGGCTTTAGTTAAGAGAAATATGAAAGTACAGCCGTATAAAGTAGGGCCAGACTATATAGACCCTTCATATCACACATTTATAACTGGAAGACATTCTAGGAATTTGGATTCTTATATGTTAGATGATGAAAAGATAAAGCATATAGTAAATAAATCTTCAAAGGATGCAGATATTTCAGTAGTAGAAGGAGTTATGGGATTATATGATGGTTTTGGGATAGATTTAGATAATTGCACAAGTTCACATACTTCTAAGGTATTAAAAGCCCCAGTTATACTAGTTATAAATGGAAAATCTATGGCTGCATCTAGTGCTGCTATGGTACTAGGATATAAGGAACTAGATAAAGCTGTGGATATAAAAGGTGTTATAGTAAATAATGTAAAAACTAAGAGCCATTATCAAATAATTAAGAGTTCTATAGAGAAATATTGTAATATCGAAGTGTTGGGATACTTTCCTCCAAATAATAAATTTTCATTAGAATCCAGACATCTAGGTCTAGTTCCTAGTGTTGAGATGAAATCTTTAAGAGAAAAGTTTTATACTTTAGCTGATGAGATTGAAAACTACATAAATATTGATAGAATAATCGAAATCTCAGAAAGTGATGAATTTGAGAGTAGTTTTGATTTTCAAAATCTAATAGAAAATAATAAGATAAAAGAGCATGTTAAGGATAAATCAATAGCCATAGCATATGATAAAGCCTTCAATTTTTATTATAGGGAAAACATAGAACTTTTAGAAGAGCTTGGATTAGAAGTAAACTATTTTAGTCCTCTTGAAGATACATCAGTGCCAAATTCAGACTATATTTATATTGGAGGCGGTTTTCCAGAGATATTTGGGAAAGAACTAGAAGCAAATGAATCAATGAGAGCCTCTATACTAGAAGCACATAATAATAATATTCCTATTTATGCAGAATGTGGTGGATTAATGTACTTAGGTGAGAAGTTACTTAATCAAGAGGAACAAGAATTTAATATGGTTGGCATATTTAATGGAACTAGTAAGATGACACCTTCTCTAAAGAGGTTTGGATATTGCCTTGGTATAGCTAAAGAAAATACAATTTTATCTAAAACAGGTGAAATTATTAAAGGGCATGAGTTTCATCATTCAATATTTGAAAGTGATGAGAAATGTGCATATTCAATGAAAAAAGAAAGAGAAGGAAATTTAATAGAAGAATGGGATGGAGGTTATAGCAAAGGAAATACACTGGCAACATACCTTCATACACATTTTTATAATAACTTAAATTGCATAGAAAATTTTTTGGAAAAGGGAAATGAGTAAATGAATATTTTATCTATTTATATAGGGTATATAACAGATTTAATTGTAGGAGACCCATATTCTTTCCCTCATCCAGTAAGGTTTATTGGAAAACTTATAAATCTTATCCAAGGGATAATAAGGAAGGCCTCTAAAAATGAAAAACAGTTAAAAATTGGTGGCTTTATATTATGGTTTGTAACTGTTGGAATAACTTACTTAGCAACTTATGTTATAGTGAAGCTATGTAGTTTTAATGTATTATTAAGCACTGTAGTAAATGGGTTTATAATTTATACGACATTAGCAACAAAGTGTTTAAAAGATGAAGCTGTAAAAATTTATGATGTATTAAAGACTGGAGACATAGAGAAATCTAGAATTCAATTATCTTATATAGTGGGTAGAGATACAACTAATTTAAGTGAACCTGAAATAATAAGAGCAACTGTGGAAACTGTGGCAGAAAATACTGTAGATGGTATAATTGCACCTATGCTTTATGCATTTATTGGGGGAGCACCACTTGCTATGGCATATAAAGCCATAAACACTCTTGATTCAACTGTCGGATATAAGAATGAAAAATACAAAGATATTGGTTTTGCTTCTGCTAAAATTGATGATATAGCTAATTATATACCAGCAAGAATATCTGTTATTCTTATGACAGTAGGGAGCTTTTTTCTTGGTTATAACTATAAGAATTGTTTTAAAATTTCTATTAGAGATAGAAAAAATCATAAAAGTCCAAATTGTGCTTTTTCAGAAGGTGCAGTATCAGGAGCCTTAGGAATTCAACTAGGAGGAACCAATGTTTATTTTGGGAAAAAAGTAGATAAGCCAACGATAGGAGATAAAATTAGAGAGATAGATATAGAAGATATAATTAAAACAAATAAAATTATGTATGCTTCTTCATTGACCTCTATATTAGTATTTACGCTGGTATCTGTGGTATGTAGGATGATTTTAATTATATAAATTAATTGTGTATTGATTTAAGGGGGATGTAGATGAAGGATTTGGGGCATGGTGCTAATGTAGACGAAATGGCAAAATTGTATGGGAAAGACCCAAAAGAAATAATAGACTTTAGTTCAAATATAAATCCAAAAGTTTTACCAAATTTAGAAAAATATATTTTAAGAGGGTTAGATGAATGTAGGAATTATCCAGATATAAATTATACAAACTTGAGAAAAAATATATCAAAATATATAAATATAAATTCAAACTTTATAATACCTGGAAATGGAGCAACAGAGATAATTTATTTGCTTATGAAGAGTATTAAAAAAAGATTGGCTATAATAAACCCCACTTTTTCAGAGTATAGAAGAAGTGCCAAACTAAATAATATAGATATTATAGATTTAGAATTAGATTCAAATAATAATTTTAAACTTGATATAGATATAGTAAAAAATAACATTGAAAAATTTGATTGTTTATTTATATGTAATCCAAATAATCCTAGTGGGAATGTTCAAGATTTAAAGGAACTTGTTTGTTTATTAAATGAAAACAATAAGATGCTAATAATCGATGAAACTTTTATGGAATTTGTTGAAAATGAAAATGAATATAGTTTAGTTAAATATATAGAGTCAAATAAAAATATATTTATAATTAAAGCTGTGACTAAATTTTTTGGAATGCCTGGTTTAAGATTAGGGTATGGCCTTACAAGTAATAACAACATTATGGATAAAATTTATGAGCATAAAGAACCATGGACTATAAATTCTTTTGCTGATATGCTATCCAATTTTGTTTTTGAAGATAAAGATTATATTAGAAATAGTAAAGAGTACTACATAAAAGAAAGAAAATACATGTTACAAGAGTTAAAAAACATAAGAAATATAAAAGCTTATGATACAGATGCTAATTTTATCCTAATAAAAGTTTATAAAAAGGCAGCTGATGAGTTAAAAAAAGATTTGTTTAAGCACGGAAATATATTGGTTAGAGATGCATCTAACTTTATAGGATTGGACGACAGTTTTATAAGGATAGCTATAAAATCTCATGAAGATAATAAAATTCTTATAGAAAATATAAAAAATTTATTAGGTGATTAAAATGAAATCTTATGGAATATGCCCAGCATCATGTGGAGAGTTTGTTCAAGGGATAATAGATGATGAAGAATATCTATGTTCATATGCTATAAATATGTACTCTAAGGTATGTATTGAAGAGAAATTAAAAGATATAAATTTAGGTAGACATAAATCAAGAATAGCTATAGAAAAGGTATTTGAAAAATTTAATTTGCCTAAAAAAGATACCAAAAACATTTCTTTAAATATAAACAGCAAAATACCTGTTGGAAAAGGAATGGCAAGTTCGACAGCTGATATAGGGGCTACTATAAAAGCAACATTATCGTTAATAGATAAAGATTTAAATAGTGAAGAAATATCGAAATTGGCAGCAGAAATAGAACCAACAGACTCTATATTTATAAATAAAAATAGTATATTTAATCCATTAAATGGTACTGTTATAAAATACTTGGGAAATATAACTAATGCAAAAGTTATAATTCTTGAACCTAATAAAGTATTAGATACGATGAAAATTAGAATGAGGAAAGATTATAGTAAGCTAAAAATCGAAAATAAGGAAATTATAAAAAAGTCATTTACTCTTTTAGAAGAAGGTCTGAAGAAAGATGATTTATCCTTAGTTGGAGAGGCTTGTACATTAAGTAGTTTAGCAAACGAAAATATAGAAAAAAAAGAATACTTAAATGAAATAATAAAAATATCTAAGCTATATGGAGCCTATGGAGTAAATATTGCCCATAGTGGTACAGTAATAGGGATTTTAATTGATAAGCTTATGAATGATAAGAAATTAATAGATGTATTATGTGAGTCTAATATAAATTCTGTTTATAATAAAATCTATACCTTGGATATAATAGATGGTGGAATTAAGGAGGAAGTAGAATGGAATACATAAAGAATCCTATGAAAATAGAAGAAAGAAGTTTTGAATTAATACAAGGAATAATAGATGAAATCAGACCAGATTATAAATTTAAAAATGAGATTGAAGAAAAAATAATAAAAAGAGCTATACATACTACTGCTGATTTTGATTACTTGGATATATTAAAAATATCAGAAAAGGCAGTTGATAGTATAATAGATGCGCTAAAAAATAATGCAAGTATTTATACAGATACAAATATGGCTCTGAGTGGAATAAATAAGAAGAAGTTGGAAGCATTGGGATGCAAATATAAATGTTTAGTAGCAGATGATGAAACTGCAAAAGTAGCTAAAGAAAAAGGTATTACCCGCTCTATGGCAGCTGTAGAAATTGCATCAAAAGAAGAAGGAAGAAAGATATTTGTACTTGGGAATGCACCAACAGCTTTATATAAAGTTATGGAAATGAAATCAGAAGGGAAATTGGATGTAGATGCAGTTATAGGAGTTCCTGTAGGTTTTGTAGGAGCACAGGAGTCAAAAGATGAAGTTGAAAAGACAGATATACCATATATAATTTCTAAGGGTAGAAAAGGTGGTAGTAATTTAGCAGCAGCAATAGTGAATGCTATCTTATATGCCATGTAGGTATCTATATGGAAGAATATGTATATATAGATGGGAAAAAGTATCGAAGAGGATATACTACAGGTTCTTGTGCTACAGGTGCATCTAAGGCTGCTGTGTATATGATGATTACAAAAAATAAAATTGATACAATAAACATAGATACTCCTAAGGGAATACCACTATCATTAAATATTGATAATATAAACATTTCTGATGATTTTGTGGAATGTTCTGTAAAAAAAGATGGTGGAGATGATATAGATGCAACACATACTATGGATATCTATGCAAGAGCTGAAATTATATCTAAAACTGATGATAGCAATAGTTATCTTACCTTAGAAAATATTGATAACATAAATATTAGTGAAGAATGTCAAAGTGAACTCTATAAATTTATTAGGGTCTATGGTGGAACTGGTATTGGAGTAGTAACTAAAAAAGGATTAAGTGTAGGTGTTGGTAAACCTGCCATAAATCCAACTCCATTAAGAATGATAAATCAAGAAATAATAAAGCTTATAGAAAGTGATTTTGAATCTATGCTTGGGCATGATAAAGTTTTAAAAATAACAATCTTTGCTCCACAAGGAGAAAAAATAGCAAAAAAAACATTTAATCCAAGGTTAGGAATAGTTGGAGGAATATCTATAATAGGAACAACTGGGATAGTTGAGCCAATGAGCGATGAGGGCTGGAAAAAATCTTTATCTATAGAACTCCAAATGAAAAAAGAACAAGGTTTAGACAAGATAATATTAGTTCCAGGAAATCATGGAGAACAATTTATAAGAGAGAAACTGAACTTAGATATTAAGTATGTAGTAAGAACCAGTAATTTTATTGGTTATATGATTAAAGAGGCTCAAAGAATAGGATATAAAAAAATATTGATGGCTGGGCATATAGGTAAATTTATAAAAGTATCAGCTGGGATTTTTAATACTCATAGTAAAGTAGCAGATGCTAGAAGTGAGATATTAGTGGCAAATCTAGCTTTAATGGGAGCTACACATGAATTTTTACATAAAATAAATCAGTGTTTAACTGCTGAAGAAGCTGTAGAGTTGATAAATAATAGCGAATATAAACAGGTTTATAATATATTGAGTAATAAATGTAGAGATAGAGTAAAGCAATATTTAAATGAAGATGTAGATGATATTGATGTAGAAGTAATAATTTTTTCAATGGATAAGTCTTTGTTAGGAAAATCAGATAATACAGATGATTTATTGGAGGTTTTTATATGATAAATATAATAGGTTTAGGGCCTGGTAACTTAGACTATATAACAAAAAAAGGTGAAAATTTAATTTCTACTTCAGATGTATTAATTGGTGGCAGAAGGAATTTAGAATCTGTAAAAAACTTTGAAGGAGAAAAAATAATATTAGATTCTAATTTAAGAGAAATTGTAGAGTATATAAATAACAATAGTGAAAAGCAAATATCAATAATAGCTTCAGGTGACCCACTGATATATGGTATAGGTAAGTATTTATCTAAAAATATTGATAATAAGATGTTAAATATGGTTTCTGGAATTAGTTCTTTACAATATATATTTTCAAGGATATATGTTGATATGAATGATTTATATATTACCAGTAGCCATGGTAAAATACCAGATTTCGATTATATACTATCACATAAAAAAGTATGTATGGTTACAGATTCTAAGATAGGACCAAAGCAAATAAGTAAAGAAATAATAGATAGGAATTTAAATAAAATTATTGTTGTAGGTGAGAATTTATCATATGACAATGAAAAAATAACAATAGCAAAGCCAGATGAAATAATAAGAATGGACAATTTCGGAATGAATGTTGTGGTGATTTTAGATGAGGAATAGTGAATTTATAACAGGTAAGGTTCCAATTACTAAAGAAGAAGTTAGAGCAATATCAATAAGCAAACTAGATTTAGTAAATGCTGAGAGTTTTATAGATATAGGTGCTGGTACAGGAAGTGTAAGCATTGAAGCTGCATATAACTATCCCAACCTAGAGGTTATATCTATAGAGAAAAATGATGCTGCTGTAGAACTTATAGAAAAAAATATTAAAAAGTTTAATTTGAAAAATGTAGAAGTAATAAAAGGCTATGCACCGATAAAGATAAGCTTAAATAATAAAGTTGATTCTATTTTTCTTGGGGGTACTGGAAATAACTTAGAAGAAATAATAGCATGGTCTAAAAAAACTTTAATTACAGGAGGAAGACTTGTAGCTAATTTTATAATCATAGAAACATTTAACCAAACTCTAAAGTTACTTAGAAAATATGGGTTTAAAGAAATAGATGTATGTGTTTTAAATGTTTCTAAACTAGAGAAACTGGGAAAAGGTGAATATTTTAAACCACTAAATCCTATATATATAATATCTTGTGAAAAAGGGGAAGATGATGATGAATAAAGTACATTTTGTAGGAGCAGGACCTGGAGACAAAGAGCTAATAACTTTGAAAGGGTATAAACTATTAAGTAATGCAGATGTAGTAATATATGCTGGCTCACTTGTCAATCCTGAACTTTTAGAATATTGTAAAGAAGATTGTCAAATACATAATAGTGCACATATGGATTTACAAGAAATAATAGATGTTATGAGAGATGGTATAGAAAATAACAAGTCTGTTGTGAGATTACAAACAGGAGATTTTTCTATATATGGTTCAATTAGAGAACAAGTGGAAGATTTAAATAAATTGAATATAGACTATGATTGTACACCAGGAGTGAGTTCTTTTTTAGGGGCAGCTTCATCTCTAGGAGTGGAATATACAGTTCCTGAAATTTCTCAAAGTGTTATTATAACGAGAATGGAAGGAAGGACTCCAGTTCCTGAAAAGGAATCAATACAATCTTATGCTAAGCATCAGACATCTATGGTAATATTTTTATCAGTTCAAGAGATTGAGAAGGTTGTATCTAAATTATTAGAAGGCGGTTATCCAAAGGACACACCTATAGCAGTTATATATAAAGCTACATGGGCAGATGAAAAAATAGTTAAAGGAACTTTAAATGATATAGCTGTAAAAGTTAAAGAAAATAACATAAATAAAACTGCTTTAATAATGGTAGGTAGATTTTTAGGAGAAGAATATAATAACTCAAAGTTATATGATAAGGATTTTAAACATGAGTATAGAGGGTAATATCGCTATAATTTGTATTACTGAAAACGGAAAAAATTTAGCTAGAAAGATAGAATCTTTAGTGGACAATTGTGTTGTATATCAAATAAAAAATAAAAAAGGTACTTTAGATATTAGTCAGGAAGATTCTGTACAAATAATACAAAAAAAACTAAGTGATTTTGTAGGAGAGGTATTTAATAAATTTGAGTATATAATATTTATAATGGCGACAGGGATAGTTGTACGAAGTATAGCACCATATATAATAAGCAAGTTTAGTGACCCTGCAATTTTAGTGATAGATGAGAAAGGACAAAATGTAATAAGTTTATTGAGTGGACATATTGGAGGAGCAAATAGTTTAACGCATTATATAAGTAGTCTTATCAATGCGAATCCAGTAATAACAACAGCTACTGATGTAAACCAAAAAGCTTCTTTAGATATGATAGCAAAAAAATTAAATGCTTATATTGATAACTTTAGAGAAAATGTAAAAGAAGTAAATTCTATGTTAGTAAATGGTAAATGTGTTGGTTTGTATGTTGAGGAAGGCTATCAAGTTGACACTAGAGGATTTAAGCTTATAAAAAGTAGTAAAGGATTAAAAGATAGTTTTTTAAATAAAGATATAGAAAAGATAGTTATAGTAAGCAACAAGATAAATTTTACTAAAGATATAGAAAGTTTAGATGTGGATAATAACTTTACACATAATTATTACAGAGAAAAAATAATAAAAGTGATTCCAAAAGATATAGTTATAGGGATTGGGTGTAGAAGATACACAGATAGTAAGTTGATGTTTGATTCTTTACTAGAATTTTTTGAGGTACAAAATATAGATATTAAAGCTGTAAAAATCATTGGAAGTATAGACCTAAAAAAAGATGAAAAGGCAATCATTGATTTAGCAAAAAAGCTAAAAGCGCCATTTAAGACATTTTCAATAGATGAAATATCCAAAGTTGATGATATGTTTGATAAATCCGATTTTGTGAAAAAAAATGTAGGTGTATATTCAGTAGCAGAACCTGTAGCATATCTTTTAAGTAAGGGAAACTTAATAGTTGAAAAACACAAATATAAAGGAATAACTTTTTCGGTAGGGAGAATAAAAATATGATATATGTTGTAGGAATTGGACCAGGAAATAAAGATACTATGACTTTAGAGGCGATAAAAGCGATAGAGGACTCTGAGGCTATTGTTGGGTATAAGACTTATATAAATTTAATAGAAGAATTTATAAGTGATAAAGAAATAATTCAAAATGGTATGAGACAAGAAGTTGATAGATGTAAACAAGCAGTAGAGGAAGCGAAAAAAGGGAAAAAAGTAGCAGTTATAAGTAGTGGAGATGCTGGTATATACGGAATGGCAGGACTTATTTTAGAATTAATATCTAAGGAAAGTGAAGACATAAGAGTTAAAGTAATTCCAGGTGTTACTGCTAGTATTGGTGCAGCAGCTATACTTGGAGCACCTATTATGCATGATTTCTGTCATATAAGTTTAAGTGATTTAATGACTCCATGGGAAGTAATTGAAAAAAGATTAAAGTTAGCTGCAGAAGCTGATTTTGTAATATGTCTGTATAATCCAAGAAGTAAGGGAAGAAGTGAACATCTAAGTAAAGCATTTAAAATAATGGGAGAGTTTAAAGATGGAAATACACCTGTTGGAGTGGTCAAAGATGTAGGTAGAGAAAAAGAAACTAAGTTTATATGTACTTTTGAGAATATGGATTTTGAAAAAGTTGATATGACTACTATGGTTATAATCGGAAATAAATCTACTTATATTGATGGTGAACTGATGATAACTCCAAGAGGTTATACAGTATGATTTTGATTCTAGGAGGAACTTCAGATAGTTTAGCTATATGTGATATGATAAATGAATTGGAAAATCAGTCCTATGTACTTTCAGTAACTACAGAATATGGAAAAGAACTTGCACAAAAACATACAAATAATATAGTTTTAGGTAAGCTTGGAAAAGAAGAAATGCTAAGGTTTATAAAGGATAATCATATAGCTAGAATAATAGATGCTACTCATCCTTATGCAGTTGAAGTATCTAAAAATGCTATTACTTGTGCAAAGTTATCAAACATAGAGTATATAAGATTTGAAAGAAAATCGTTAATAGAAGAAATAAATTATGACAATAAGTTTATAGTAGATACAATTGAAGAAGCTTGTAAAATTGCAAATAAAATAGGAAAAAATATATTTATAGGAACAGGAAGTAAAAACTTAAACAGATTTGTAGAAGGAATAAGTAATAAAAATTTAGTGGTTAGAGTTCTTCCGGCAAGTGAAGTTATCTTAAGTTGTGAAAAATTAGGTTTAAATGCAGACAATATAGTAGCAATGAAAGGTCCGTTTAGCCAGTGTATAAACGAGGAAACATATAAACATTATGATGTAGATTTAGTTATAACAAAAGAAAGTGGGGTAGCAGGAGGTTTTTTAGAAAAAGTAAATGCATGTAAAAATCTCAATATACCAGTAGTAATTATTAAACGAGAATCGATTAACTACGAAAATGTAATTAATGACATAAATAAAATTAAAGACATAATTGTGTGATTTTTAGGAGGAGAAGATATGAAGAAAGCCTTATTAGTAGTAAGTTTTGGGACAAGCTACCATGAAACAAGAGAAAAGACAATAGATGTGTGTGAAAATAAAATAAAGAATTCGTTAAAAAACTATGATTTTTTTAGAGCGTATACATCAAATATGATAATAAACAAAATAAAAAAAAGAGATGGCATAGAAATAGACAACCCTATACAAGCTTTAGATAAAATATATGAGCAAGGGTATGACGAAGTAATAATTCAAACGCTTCATATTATATGTGGAGAAGAATTTAATAAGCTAAAAGAACAAGTAGAAAGCTATTCTTCTAAATTTAAAAAACTTATATTAGGTAGACCTTTACTTACTCACATAGAGGATTATCAAGAATCAGTAGAGGCAATTAAACATCAAATTCCTCATATGGAAAGTGATGAAGCAGTAGTATTTATGGGTCATGGAACAGTTCATGAGTCTCATTCAGCATATCCAGCCTTAGAATATATGCTTAGAGATAATGGAGTAAATGCTTATGTTGGTACGGTTGAAGGTTATCCAGAAATAGAACATGTAATGAGAAGATTAAAAGAAGGCAATATAAAAACTATAAATTTAATGCCATTTATGCTAGTTGCAGGTGACCATGCTATAAATGATATGGCAGGAGATGAAGAGGATTCTTGGAAGACAATACTTGAAGATAATGGATTTAATGTTAAAATTCATTTAAAAGGGCTAGGAGAAAATCCTTATATACAAGATAAATTTGTTCGTCATACTCTTAAATGTGCAGAAACTGCTAAGTTTTATGGTATAGGAACAGGACCAGGAGATAGCACTTTACTTACAATAAAAGCAGTTAATACTCTAAAAAAACTAGATGTTTTATACACTCCGGAGTCAAAAAGGGGTGGAGAAAGCTTGGCATTATCAATAGTTAATGAGTATTTACCAGAATCACTAGAGATAAAATCTAGACATTTCCCAATGAGTTTTGATGGAAACGAAAAAGAACTAGCTTGGGACAATGTAGCAGAGGAAATTATATCAGATGTTAATAATGGTAAAAATGTAGGATTTGTAACATTGGGTGACCCTATGCTTTATAGTACATATGTGTATATAATGAACAGAATAGTAGATGAGATAGAAGTAGAAACTATACCAGGAATTTCTTCGTTTTCTAATATAGCATCTAATCAAAATTTTCCATTAGTTATGGATAGAGAAGCATTAGTAGTAGTTCCTTGTACTATGGAAGATGATAAGATAGAGAATGCTCTACAAAATTATAATTCTATAGTGTTAATGAAAGTGTATAAGAATTTTAAAGAAATAATAAAAAAATTAGAAAAATATAATCTGATAGAACATGCTATTTTAGTTAGTAATTCGTCTCAAGATAGTGAAACTGTATTTAAGGATTTAAGAGAAGCACATCTTGAAGATAAGATATCTTATTTTTCTACGATACTAGTAAATAAAGAGAACAAAATAAAATAGACGAATGTAATATTTAAAGGAGATTTAATATGAATATCGTGGTTGGAACTAGGGGTAGTAATCTAGCACTTATACAAACTGAATGGGTAATAAATGAGCTAAAAAAGAAATATCCTTATATTAATTTTGAAATCAAAATTATAAAAACAAAAGGAGATATAATTCAAAATGTTTCATTAGATAAAATAGGTGATAAAGGATTATTTGTAAAAGAAATAGAGCAACAATTATTGGATGGACAGATAGATATAGCAGTACATAGTATGAAAGATATGCCTTCTTATTTGGCAGATGGACTAAAATTTGCTCATACACCTAAAAGAGAAGACCCAAGAGATGTGTTAATACTTAGAGATGAATATAAAAGCTTAGATGATTTACCTCATGGAGCAGTAATAGGAACAGGGAGTAAAAGGAGAAAGTTTCAATTATTAAAGCAAAGACCTGATTTAAACATAGTTCAAGTTAGGGGAAATGTAGAGACTAGAATACGAAAAATTAAAGATGAAAATCTACATGGAATTGTATTAGCTGCATCAGGAATAATAAGGGCTAATTTACAAGATAAAATAAGTTCTTATTTACCTGTTGATGTTGTCATTCCAGCACCTGCTCAAGGGGCTTTAGCTATAGAGATAAGAAGTAATGATAGTGATGTTGAGGAGATAGTGAACTCACTAAAAGATAATGATACAGAAATCCAAATATTAGCTGAAAGAGGATTTTTAGATGGTGTGAATGGAAGTTGTCATATTCCAATGGCAGCTTATTGTGAAATAAATCAAGATAAAATACATCTTACTGGTTTATATGGAGATTCAGAAGGAGATAAAATAGTAATTAAGTCCATAGAAGGGGATATCTCTTCTCCTAGAGAGTTAGGTTTAAAGTTAGCTAAACTTGTATTGAAGGAGTATGAAAGTTATGAAGGGTAAGGTTTACTTAGTAGGTGCAGGACCAGGAGATTATAAACTCATGACTCTGAAAGGCTTAGAGTGTATAAGAAAATCGGATGTAATAGTATATGATAGATTAGCAAATAGTAGTTACTTAAGAGAAGCTAAAACAGATTGTGAATTTATATATGTAGGAAAGGCATCAAGCAATCATATTTTGCCACAAGAAGATATAAATAGAGTTATAGCAGAAAAAGCTAAAGAAGGAAAACTTGTGACTCGTTTAAAAGGTGGAGACCCTTATGTATTTGGTAGAGGTGGAGAGGAAGCAGAGACTCTAGTGGATGAAGGTATAGAGTTTGAAGTAGTTCCAGGGATAACTTCTGCAATAGGAGGTTTATGCTATGCGGGTATTCCTATAACACACAGAGACCACGCTTCATCATTTCATGTAATAACAGGTCATCTGAAAGGTGATGATAGTGGGGAATTAAATTGGAATGCTCTTGCAAACAATAAAGGCACTCTTGTGTTTTTGATGGGGATTTCTAACTTGAAGAAAATAAGTGAAAACTTGATGAAAGAGGGAAAGAGCAAAGATACACCAGTTGCTCTTATAAGTTGGGCAACTAGATATAATCAAAGGGTTGTTACATCTACACTTGAAAATGTCTATGAAGTTGCTATCAAAGAAGAAGTAAAACCACCAACTCTTATAGTAGTTGGAAGTGTTGTAGGACTTAGAGAAAAACTGAATTTCTTTGAGGGGAAACCTTTGTTTGGAAAAAGTATAGCTGTGACTAGGTCTAGAAATCAAAATAGTGTATTAGTAGAAAAGATAATGGATTTAGGTGGGAATCCAATAGAGATACCTACTATTAAGATAGAAAAAATACAAAATAATACTAAATTGGAAAATGAAATAAAAAATATAAATGAATATAACTATCTAATACTAACCAGTAAAAATGCAGTAGAAATATTTTTTGAGAAGATTTATGAAGTGAATTTTGATTCAAGAATATTATCTAACCTAAAGATATGTGCAATAGGCTCAGCAACATCAAGTGAATTGAAGAAAAGAGGAATTACAGCAGATATAGTACCAAAAAAATTTGTAGCAGAATCATTATATGAAGAGCTATCACCAATTTTAACTGAAAATGATAAGATACTTATACCTAGAGCAGAAAATGCTAGAGACTATTTAGTTGATAAGCTTAAGGAAATTTGTGAAGTAACAGAAATACATACATATAGAACCGTGATAGATGAAGATAAAAGAAATGAAATATTAGATATTTTAAATTCGAATGAGATAGATTATATAACATTTACAAGTTCATCAACAGTAAATAATCTTATTGAGATTATAGGAAAAGAAAATATTAAAATTTTAGATAAAATAAAAGTATTGTCTATAGGGCCTATAACTACAGAGGCAATAAATAATTTAGGAATAAATTTATATAAAGAGGCTACAACATCTACAATAAATGGATTAGTAGATTTAATTATAGAAAATTAATTTTGGAGGATTGAGATGTTAAGAAGACCAAGAAGACTAAGAGCAAGTAAAGCAATAAGAAATTTGGTAAGAGAAACTAAAGTAAATGTAGAAGATTTAATATATCCTTTATTTGTAGTAGAAGGGGAGAATGTAAAAGAAGAAATTAAATCTTTACCAGATGTTTATCACTTATCAATAGACATGTTAGAAGAAGAAATAAAAGAAATAAGAGATTTAGGAATTGAACATATAATGTTATTTGGTGTACCAGATGAAAAAGACGAATGTGCATCACAAGCATTTAATGAGAATGGAATAGTACAAAAAGCGATTAGAAAGATAAAGGAAATAGATTCAAATATAAATGTAATAACAGATGTCTGTATGTGTCAGTACACAAGTCATGGACATTGTGGAATTTTAACAGATACTGGTTATGTTGATAATGATAAATCATTAGAATATTTAGCTAAGATATCTGTAAGTCATGCTAAAGCAGGAGCAGATATGGTTGCTCCATCTGACATGATGGATGGAAGAATACAAGCAATAAGAGAAGCTTTAGATGAAAATGGTTTGGAAAATATCGGTATAATGGCTTACAGTGTCAAATACGCTTCAAATTTTTATGGACCTTTTAGAGAAGCAGCTCATTCAGCACCATCATTTGGAGATAGAAAGACATACCAGATGGACCCTGCAAATAGCAATGAAGCTATGATAGAAACAGAACTTGATGTATTAGAAGGTGCAGATATACTTATGGTTAAACCTGCATTATCATATTTAGATGTTATAAGAAGAGTTAAAGATAATTTTGATTTGCCTTTAGCTGCTTATAATGTAAGTGGAGAATACTCTATGCTTAAGTTAGCTGTTAAAGAAGGATTATTAAATGAAGATGTAATTCTTGAAGCAATCACATCTATAAAGAGAGCAGGAGCAGATATAATAATAACTTACTTTGCTAAAGATATTGCTAAATTATTAAGAAAATAAGCTATTAAAATATAAAGTATTATGAAAAGTATAGAAATTGTAATTTGTTATTTTAAAATATTTTCATCTACAAGTTTAGTAATCTATAATCTTAGTAAATGAAAATATAAGTGACTTTACAATTTCTATATTTGTTTATGTATTTAATAAAAATTTTGGAGGGTAAAAAATGCTATATCCTATTAACTTAAAATTAGATGACTTAGATGTAGTCATAATAGGAGGAGGAGAGGTTGCATATAGGAAATGTAAAAACTTTTTAGATTTTAATAAGAGTGTTACTGTAGTTTCTAAACATATTTTAAATAAGTTTCATGATTTAGAAGGTAACATAAATATAATAAAAGACGATTATAAAGAAGAATATATAGAAAGTAGCTCTGTGATAATTGCTGCTACAGATAATAGGGAGCTGAATTTAGAAATAGGATTATATTGTAGAAAAAATAAAAAACTAGTAAATGTTGTTGATAATGTAGAAATATCAAATTTTACTGTTCCATCATATGTAAAAAGAGGTGATTTGCTTATAAGTGTATCTACAGGGGGTAAAAGTCCATCTTTGTCTTCAAAAATAAAAAAGGAGCTAGAAGAAAAATATACTGAGGATTATGAGGAATATTTGAACGTGTTAGGCGAGATTAGAAAAGAAGTTATAAAAAAATATCAAGATAAAAATAAAAGAAAAAGTATACTTAATATGTTGATAGTACTTGATTTAGATGAATTAAAAAAGTTTAATGTATAAAGTTTTTTAAAAAAAATATAAAAAAGCTGTTGACGAATTATTTTTAAGGTGATATAGTATTACTTGTCCTTAAGAAAAGGGCAAACATGAAAAATGAACTTTGAAAATTAAACAGTAGGTTAATTTATAAAACAAGAAACAAACCATAAAGCCAGATATTTAGATAACAATAGTATCTGAGCCTGATAAACTTTTATTTGAGAGTTTGATCCTGGCT
>NZ_JACVWA010000007.1:0-16247 GCF_020658275.1 Clostridioides sp. ES-S-0190-01
TAATGCCTGGAGATAACGTAACAATGGAAGTAGACTTAATAAATTCAATAGTTGTAGAAGAAGGATTAAGATTCTCAATAAGAGAAGGTGGAAGAACAGTAGCTTCAGGAGTTGTTGCTACAATAATAGAGTAATTCTTATTACTAAACTGATGGATTAAAGAATAATAAAAAGAGGGGTTATGCTCCTCTTTTTTTAACATAGAAATACAAAAACATTGACACAGCATAGGATTTTGTGATAACTTATACAAGGTAATGATTATAGGAAGTTAATAATATCTTAAATACTGTAGATTTTTAATAAATACATATTTTAAAGATATTATATTCACATATATTAACAATATATATTATTGTATTACAAAGTTGGAGGTGTATCAGATGAGAGTTAAAGTAACTTTAGCATGTACAGAGTGTAAGCAAAGAAACTACAACACTACTAAGAATAAGAAAAATAATCCAGACAGAATAGAATTACAAAAATATTGTAGATTCTGTAAAAAGCATACAACTCATAAAGAAACAAAATAGTTTTATAAGGATGTGAGTATGGAATGGCTGCCCAAACAAATGACGGTGCAAAAACTAAAAAGAGATTCAGTTTATTTGGTTATTTAAAAGAAACTAAACAAGAATTGAAAAGAGTTACATGGCCGACAAAAAAAGAATTGTTTAAAAACACAGGTATAGTTTTAACTGTAGTTATTTCATGCACTATATTAGTATGGGGTATAGACACTATATTATCTGGTGCACTAGCGTTATTACTAAAATAGACGAAAAGAGGTAAGTTAAATGTCAGAATTACAAGAAGCAAGTTGGTATGTAGTTCATACTTATTCGGGACATGAAAATAAAGTTAAAGCTACAATAGAAAAAGCAGTTAAAACAAGAAGTATGGAAGACTGCATAAGACAAGTAGTTGTTCCAACAGAAGAGGTAGTGGAAACTACTAAAACTGGAAAAGAAAAAACTAGACAACGTAAAGTTTATCCAAGTTATGTTTTGGTTAAAATGATAATAACTGATGAATCTTGGTATGTAGTAAGAAATACTAAGGGAGTTACAGGTTTCGTTGGACCTGGTTCAAAACCAGTACCATTAAGTGAAGAAGAAGTTAAAGCTATGGGTATAGATACAACTGAACCTAAAGTAGTAAATAGTGATATTGACTTTGAAATAGGAGATACAGTAAAGGTATCTCAAGGACCATTTAGTGGACAAGTAGGAAACATAGAAGAAATTGACTTAGAAAACAGAGAAGTTAAAGTATGCATAAATGCATTTGGTAAAAGGACTCTATTTGTAATAGAGCTTGAAGGTATAGAAAAAATCTAATACTATTATTATAGAAAAATCTGAGGAGGTGCGCTCAAAATGGCTAAAAAAGTTATAGGTCAAATAAAATTACAAATACCTGCAGGAAAGGCTACTCCAGCGCCACCAGTTGGACCAGCATTAGGACAACATGGTGTTAATATAATGGGATTCACAAAAGAATTTAATGCTAAAACTGCAGATCAAGCTGGAATGATAATACCAGTTGTTATAACTGTATATCAAGATAGATCATTCAGTTTTATAACAAAAACTCCACCAGCTGCAGTTTTAATTAAAAAAGCATTAAACTTAAAATCAGGTTCTGGAGAACCAAACAAAAAGAAAGTTGCTAAAATAACTTCAGCTCAAGTAAGAGAAATAGCTGAATTAAAAATGCCTGACTTAAATGCTGCATCAGTAGAAGCTGCTATGAGTATGATAGCTGGTACTGCTAGAAGCATGGGTGTTGTAGTAGAAGACTAATTAAAAGATACACTTTTTTTTATAAAGTGGGAGGCGAAAAGCCGAGATTAACCACAAGGAGGAAAATAAAATGGCTAAAAAAGGTAAAAGATATGCAGGTGCATTACAAAAAGTAGATAGAACTAAGTTCTATGATGCATCAGAAGCATTAACATTAGTTTCAGATATAGCTGGAGCTAAATTTGACGAAACAGTAGAAGCACACATTAAATTAGGTGTTGACTCAAGACATGCTGATCAACAAGTAAGAGGTGCAGTTGTATTACCTCACGGAACTGGTAAAACTAAAAGAGTTTTAGTTTTTGCTAAAGGTGAAAAAGCTAAGGAAGCTGAACAAGCTGGTGCTGATTTTGTAGGAGCTGAAGAATTAGTTCAAAAAATACAAGGTGAAAACTGGTTTGATTTTGATATAGTAGTTGCTACTCCAGACATGATGGGTGTAGTAGGTAGATTAGGTAGAGTATTAGGACCAAAAGGTTTAATGCCAAACCCTAAATCAGGAACAGTTACATTTGATGTAGCTAAAGCTATAGATGAAATAAAAGCTGGTAAAGTTGAATACAGATTAGACAAAACTAACATAATACACGTTCCAGTAGGAAAAGTATCATTTGGTGGAGAAAAATTATCTGAAAACTTTGCTGCATTAATGGATGCTATAATAAAAGCTAAACCAGCTGCTGCTAAAGGACAATATTTAAGAAGTATAACTGTAGCTTCTTCAATGGGACCTGGAGTTAAAATAAACCCAGCAAGAACAGCTGAATAATAAAACTGTTGACACAGGTTGACAAAAATGTTATCATATCATTTGTCAATGTAAAAAAGAATAGATTTGCCGTAGATAGTGGGTGCGAAAGCTTAATATCCCACCGAGGTTTTAGATAAATTGAGATTACTAAAGCTTTTGATGTCTACTTTTGGCAACAAAAGCTTTTTATAATGTTGCGGTAAATACTAAGCCTATTTGGTGAAGGAGGTGCACATCTAGATGAGAAAAGCTATAGAAATTAAATCAGAAGTTGTTTCTGAAATAGTTGAAAAGTTACAAAAATCTTCTGCTGCCGTTGTTGTTGATTACAAAGGGTTAACAGTTGAAGAAGTAACTGAGTTAAGAAAACAAATGAGAGAAGCTGGTGTAGATTACAAAGTATATAAAAATACTTTAGTTAGAAGAGCAGCTAAAGAAGTTGGTATAGAGCAATTCAATGAAGAATTATTAATTGGTACTAATGCTATAGCATTTGGATATGATGATCCAGTTGCTCCAGCTAGAATATTAAAAGGATTCATGGATTCTCATCCAAAGATGAAATTAAAGATGGGTGTTGTAGAAGGTGTATTCTATGACGAAGCTAAGATTGTTGAAATGGCTAACATACCATCAAGAGAAGTTCTTATCGCTAAATTACTTGGTAGCTTAAAAGCTCCAATATCAAACTTTGCATACTTAATAGATGCAATAGCGAAAAAGGCAGAAGGTCAAGAAGAAGCTTAATTGCTTAACTAAAAAATTATAAATATTAATTTGAAAAGAAAATTCGGAGGTGCTAAAAATGACAATAGAACAAATATTAGAAGCTATAGAAAATATGAAAGTTTTAGAATTAAATGAATTAGTTAAAGCTGCTGAAGAAAAATTCGGCGTATCAGCTTCAGCTCCAGTAATGGTAGCTGGTGCAGCTGCTGGTGGACCAGCTGCTGAAGAAAAAACTGAGTTTGATGTAGTATTAGCTGAGGTTGGTTCTTCAAAAGTTGGAGTTATAAAAGCAGTTAGAGAAATAACAGGATTAGGATTAAAAGAAGCTAAAGAAGTAGTTGACAATGCTCCTAAGACAGTTAAAGAAGGAGCTTCTAAAGAAGAAGCTGATCAAATAAAAGAAAAATTAGAAGCTGCTGGAGCTAAAGTAGAAGTTAAGTAGTTTCTTTAAAAAGATACCCATTTGGGTATCTTTTTTTATTTATAAAAAATTGTGAATAGAATATTTCTATAAAATAAAAAAAATTTATATAATAGTATTAAATTAAGGGTATCATATAGTTTGTAATGAGATTTTAATTTAATACTATTAAAGAATATGTTTTTACTATGTTAAATACAGATGTTAAATTAAAATATAAACAATTATTGTAATGTGCATATATAAGGTGATATAATAAAAGACAAATTATATAAAACTACATATTGTTTTAAAAATTTACAAAAATACTTTAAAAATAAAATATAATAAATAATTAATTAACAAATACAAATTTAAAATGAGTGAAATACTTCTAAAAATCGAAATATGTAGATTTTAAGAAATGCATTTAAGGAGGAGTTAATAATGGAAAAATTACAAGGTAAAGTTGCAGTGGTTACTGCAGCAACTAAAGGTATTGGATTAGCATCAGCTGAAATATTGGCACAAAATGGAGCAGTTGTATATTTAGCAGCTCGTTCAGAAGAATTGGCTAATGAAGTTATAGACAGAATAAGTGCAGAAGGCGGGTGTGCTAAGTTTGTTTATTTTAATGCTCGTGAAGAAGAAACGTTTACTTCAATGATAGAAGATGTAGTTAAAAAAGAAGGTAAGATAGATATACTTGTAAATAATTTTGGTTCGACAAATCCCTCACTTGATAAAGACCTTTTAACTGGAGATACAGATAATTTCTTTGATACAGTAAATACTAATTTAAAAAGTGTATATTTACCATGTAAAGCTGCTATTCCTCATATGATAAAGAATGGCAAGGGAAGTATAATAAATATATCTAGTATAGGTTCAGTATTGCCTGACCTATCTAGAATAGCTTATTGTGTATCAAAATCAGCAATCAACTCATTAACTCAAAATATAGCAACACAATATGCAAAAGACAATGTTAGATGTAATGCTGTACTTCCAGGCCTTATTGCAACCAAAGCTGCTTTAGATAATATGTCTCCAGAATTCATAAAGGAGTTCCTAAAGCATGTTCCTTTAAATCGTATAGGGAAACCAGAAGACATAGCAAAAGCTGTTTTATTCTATGCTAGTGATGATTCATCCTTTATAACAGGAGACTTACTTGAAGTAGCTGGAGGATTTGGTTTACCTACGCCACAGTTTGCAGATAATATATTAGGATAATTATATTACTAATATAATAGTAAAAATAAAAAACTTAATTATAGTAGAAATTCTATTTTTATAAAGACTGTAGATATAATTTATGATGGAAATAGTTTAAGATTTAAAACTCCAGATTAAATTCATTTATGGTCTTTATTTTGTATATTTAACAGCTTTTGTATAAATATAATTATTTACTAGTACTTATTTATGAAATTATAATTAAATATGGGTATGGTATTAGAATGTAACTTTTTCTAGAAAATTAAACCGATAAATGAAAAAATTGGATTTTATATTGGAGAATTGTACATAATACATAATATATGCTTAAAATAATTTACAAAAAATCAAAAATAATGCATAGTTTACATATAAGATAAAAAATATATTGAAAAATACTTGACATTATGCTAAAATTATTAGATGCGTTAGAATGAACTATTGTTTTATTTTTAATTATTGAGAGGTGAAAAGTGAATGCCACATCCTGTCACGATAGGTAAAAGAACTAGAATGAGCTTTTCTAAAATTAAGGAAATAGCTGATGTGCCAAATCTTATAGAAATTCAAGTAGATTCCTATGAGTGGTTTTTAAAAGAAGGTTTAAAAGAAGTGTTTGATGATATTTCACCAATAGAAGATTATACTGGTAATCTTATATTGGAATTTGTTGACTACTCTTTAGACGATAAACCAAAGTACGATATAGAAGAGTGTAAAGAGAGAGATGCTACATATTGTGCACCTCTAAAAGTTAAGGTAAGACTTATAAATAAAGAAACAGGTGAAATAAAAGAACAAGAAGTATTTATGGGTGACTTCCCTTTAATGACAGAAAGAGGAACTTTCGTTATAAATGGGGCAGAAAGAGTTATCGTAAGTCAATTAGTTAGATCTCCTGGTGTTTACTATGCGGAAGAGAGAGACAAAACAGGTAAGAGATTAATTTCATCTACTGTAATTCCTAATAGAGGAGCATGGTTAGAATATGAAACAGATTCTAACGATGTAATATCTGTAAGAGTTGATAGAACAAGAAAACAACCAGTTACAGTTTTACTTAGAGCTTTAGGAATAGGGACAGATGCAGAAATAATTGACCTTTTAGGAGAAGACGAAAGATTATCTGCCACATTAGAAAAAGATAATACTAAGACAGTAGAGGAAGGTCTTGTTGAGATATATAAAAAATTAAGACCAGGTGAACCACCTACTGTAGAAAGTGCATCATCTTTACTAAATGCTTTATTCTTTGATCCAAAGAGATATGATTTAGCAAAAGTTGGTAGATACAAATTTAATAAAAAGCTTGCTTTATGCTATAGAATTATGAATAGAATTTCAGCAGAAGACATAATAAATCCTGAAACAGGAGAAGTATTTGTAAAAGCTGGAGAAAAAATAAGCTATGAGTTAGCTAAAGATATACAAAATGCAGGTATAAATGTAGTAAATCTATTAATGGATGATGATAAGAAAGTTAGAGTTATAGGAAATAATTTTGTAGACATTAAGTCTCATATTGATTTTGACATAGATGATTTAAACATAAAAGAAAAAGTGCATTATCCAACATTAAAAGAAATTTTAGATGGATATAGTGATGAAGAAGAAATAAAAGAAGCTATAAAATCAAGAATTAAAGAACTTATACCAAAACATATATTATTAGACGATATAATAGCTTCAATAAGTTATGAATTCAATATCTTCTATAATATAGGAAACATTGATGATATAGACCATTTAGGAAATAGAAGAATAAGATCTGTAGGAGAATTATTACAAAACCAAGTTAGAATTGGTCTTTCAAGAATGGAAAGAGTCATAAAAGAAAGAATGACAGTTCAAGATATGGAAGCTATAACGCCTCAAGCGTTAGTTAACATAAGACCAGTTTCAGCTGCAATAAAAGAATTCTTTGGTAGTTCTCAGTTATCTCAGTTCATGGACCAAACAAATCCTTTATCTGAGTTAACACATAAGAGAAGACTATCAGCTCTTGGGCCTGGAGGTCTTTCAAGAGAAAGAGCTGGATTCGAAGTGCGTGACGTTCACCATTCACACTACGGTAGAATGTGTCCGATAGAGACTCCAGAAGGACCAAATATCGGTCTTATAAACTCTCTTGGAACTTATGCAAAAATAAATGAGTTTGGATTTATAGAATCACCATATAGAAAATTTGATAAAGTAACATCAACAGTTACTGATGAGATACATTATTTAACTGCTGATGAAGAAGATTTATTCGTAAGAGCTCAGGCAAATGAGCCATTAACAGACAATGGTAAATTCGTAAACCATAGAGTTGTTTGTAGAACTGTAAATGGTGCTGTTGAAATGGTTCCTGAAAGCAGAGTAGACTATATGGATATATCTCCTAAGCAGGTTGTATCTGTTGCCACTGCTATGATACCTTTCTTAGAAAATGATGATGCCAACCGTGCCCTTATGGGAGCGAACATGCAACGTCAGGCAGTGCCTCTAGTTAGAAGAGAAGCACCAATTATAGGAACTGGTATAGAATATAGAGCTGCAAAAGACTCTGGAGCAGTTGTTGTTGCTAGAAATTCTGGTATAGCAGAAAGAGTAACAGCGGATGAGATAATTATAAAAAGAGAAGATGGAAACAGAGATAGATATAATCTACTTAAGTTTAAACGTTCAAACTCAGGTACTTGTATAAATCAAACACCTATAATAACTAAAGGTGAGCAAATAGTGCAAGGAGATGTTATAGCAGACGGTCCAGCAACTGATTTAGGAGAAGTAGCACTTGGAAGAAACTGTCTTATAGCATTCATGACTTGGGAAGGTTATAACTACGAAGATGCCATATTAATAAATGAAAGATTAGTTAAAGAAGATAGATTATCAACAATTCATATAGAAGAATATGAATGTGAAGCTAGAGATACAAAACTAGGGCCAGAGGAAATAACTAGAGATATACCTAATGTTGGAGATAGTGCAATTAAGAACTTAGATGACAGAGGTATAATAAGAATAGGTGCAGAAGTAGATTCAGGAGATATACTAGTTGGTAAAGTAACTCCAAAAGGGGAAACTGAACTTACTGCTGAGGAAAGATTACTTCGTGCAATATTTGGTGAAAAGGCTAGAGAAGTTAGAGATACTTCACTTAAAGTACCTCATGGTGAATCTGGTATAATAGTTGATGTAAAAGTATTTACTAGAGAAAATGGAGATGATTTATCTCCAGGAGTAAATGAATTGGTAAGATGTTATATAGCTAAAAAGAGAAAAATAAAAGTTGGAGATAAAATGGCTGGTCGTCATGGGAATAAAGGGGTTATCTCAAGAATATTACCAGAAGAAGATATGCCATTTATGGAAAATGGAACTCCACTAGATATAATACTTAACCCACAAGGTATACCATCACGTATGAACATCGGTCAGGTTTTAGAGGTTCATTTAGGACTTGCTGCTAAGACTTTAGGATGGTATGTTGCAACATCAGTATTTGATGGTGCCAATGAGTATGATATAATGGATGCTCTTGAAGAAGCTGGATATCCTAGAGATGGTAAATTAACTTTATATGATGGTAGAACAGGTGAAACTTTTGATAATAGAATAACTGTTGGATATATGTACTACTTAAAACTACATCATTTAGTTGATGAAAAACTACATGCAAGAAGTACTGGACCATACTCATTAGTTACTCAACAGCCACTAGGTGGTAAAGCACAATTTGGTGGACAAAGATTTGGAGAGATGGAGGTTTGGGCTCTAGAAGCATATGGAGCTGCTCACATACTTCAAGAAATACTTACTGTTAAGTCTGATGATGTTGTAGGTCGTGTTAGAACTTACGAAGCTATAGTTAAAGGTGAAAACATACCTGAGCCAGGAATCCCAGAATCATTTAAGGTTCTTATAAAAGAACTTCAAAGTTTATGCTTAGATGTAAAAGTATTAACAGATGAAGATCAAGAAATAGAAGTAAGAGAATCTGTAGATGAAGATGACACAATAGGTGAATTTGAACTAGATGTTGTAAATAACATGGGAGAAGTTGAAGAAAGTAATATAATAGAAGAAATTGAAGATGATTTTACGGAAACCGTAGAAGATGAGGATATAGAGAATTTAGAAGAATTTGCTGAAGAAGATTTATTTGAAGAAGAAATAGACTTTGATGGTGATGACTTTGATATGTAAATTTAATTAATGTAAATCTCAAATAGAAGGGAGAGAACTCCTTGTTTGAATTAAACAATTTCGAGTCGATAAAAATAGCATTGGCTTCTCCAGAAAAAATAAGACAATGGTCTAGAGGAGAAGTTAAAAAGCCAGAAACTATAAATTACCGTACTTTAAAACCAGAAAAAGATGGTCTTTTCTGTGAAAGAATATTTGGACCACAAAAAGACTGGGAGTGCCATTGTGGTAAATATAGAAGAGTTAGATACAAAGGTGTAGTTTGTGATAGATGTGGAGTAGAAGTAACTAAATCGAAAGTAAGAAGAGAAAGAATGGGACATATAGAGCTAGCAGCTCCTATGTCTCACATCTGGTACTTTAAAGGTATACCAAGTAGAATGGGACTTTTACTTGATATGTCACCAAGATCATTGGAAAAAATACTATACTTTGCTTCATATGTAGTAGTTGATCCAGGAGAAACTGGATTGAATGAGAAGCAGTTATTGACAGAAAAAGAGTATAGAACTGCTCTTGAAAAATATGGATATACTTTTACTGTAGGTATGGGTGCTGAAGCTGTAAAGATATTGTTACAAAACATAGACTTAGAGCAACAAAGCAAAGACCTAAGAGCGGAATTAAAAGACAGTACAGGACAAAAGAAAGTTAGAACAATAAGAAGATTAGAAGTTGTAGAAGCATTTAAAAAATCTGGGAATAAACCAGAATGGATGATTTTAGATGCGATACCAGTAATACCACCAGATTTAAGACCAATGGTACAACTTGATGGTGGAAGATTTGCAACTTCAGACTTAAATGATTTATATAGAAGAGTTATAAACAGAAATAATAGACTTAAGAGATTATTAGAGCTTGGAGCTCCAGATATAATTGTAAGAAATGAAAAGAGAATGCTTCAAGAAGCAGTTGATGCATTAATAGATAATGGTAGAAGAGGTAGACCTGTAACAGGGCCTGGAAATAGACCACTTAAGTCTTTATCAGATATGTTAAAGGGTAAACAAGGTCGTTTCCGTCAAAACTTACTTGGTAAGCGTGTTGACTACTCAGGACGTTCTGTTATAGTTGTTGGACCAGAACTTAAATTCTATCAATGTGGTCTTCCAAAGAAAATGGCACTAGAACTATTTAAGCCATTTGTTATGGATAAACTAGTTAAAGAAGGATATGCACATAATATAAAAAGTGCAAAATCTATAGTAGAAAAAGTTAAGCCAGAAGTTTGGGATGTTTTAGAAGATGTTATAAAAAGCCATCCAGTTCTTCTTAACCGTGCGCCGACTCTGCATAGATTAGGTATACAAGCATTTGAACCAATCTTGGTTGAAGGTAAAGCTATAAAGCTACATCCACTTGTGTGTACAGCTTACAATGCAGACTTCGATGGTGACCAAATGGCAGTCCATGTACCTTTATCAGTAGAAGCACAAGCAGAAGCAAGATTCTTAATGCTTTCTGTAAACAACATTCTTGCTCCTAAAGATGGTTCTCCTATAACTACTCCATCTCAGGATATGGTTTTAGGTTGTTATTATCTAACAATAGAAGCACAAGATGATGCTAAAGGAACAGGAATGGTATTTAAAGACTTTAATGAGCTATTACTTGCTTATTACAATAAATCAGTTCATCTACATGCGTTAGTAAAACTAAAGGTGACTCTTGAAGATGGAAGAAGTTCATTAGTTGAAAGTACAGTTGGTAGATTTATATTTAATGAAAGCATACCTCAAGATTTAGGATTTGTAGATAGAAATGAAAACCCATTTGCTCTAGAAGTTGACTTCTTAGCAGATAAAAAATCTCTGGGTAAAATAATAGATAAGTGCTTTAGAAAACATGGAAATACAGAAACAGCGGAATTACTAGATTATATAAAATCTCTAGGATTTAAATATTCTACATTAGGTGGTATAACAGTTGCTGTTGCTGATATGAGTGTTCCAGAAGAAAAGAAAGTATTTATAGCTGAGGCAGAAGAAAAAGTTGATAAATATGAAAAAGCATACAGAAGAGGTTTAATATCTAATGAAGAAAGATATGAAAAAGTTATAGAGACATGGACAGAAACAACTGATAAGGTTACTGATGCTCTTATGGGTGGACTAGATAGATTAAACAATATATATATAATGGCACATTCAGGAGCCAGAGGTTCTAAAAACCAAATTAGACAGCTAGCAGGTATGCGTGGTCTTATGGCCAATGCATCTGGTAAAACAGTTGAGATACCAGTTAAATCTAATTTCCGTGAAGGTTTATCAGTACTTGAATACTTTACATCTTCACATGGTGCCAGAAAAGGTCTTGCCGATACAGCTATACGTACGGCTGAATCTGGATACTTAACAAGAAGACTTGTTGATGTAAGTCAGGATGTTATTGTAAGAGAAGTAGATTGCGGAACAGAAGATACTACAGAAATTTATGCTATAAAAGAAGGAAATGAAGTTATAGAAGAAATATATGATAGAATTGTAGGAAGATATACTATAGACCCTATATTAAATCCTGAAACTGGTGAAGTTATAGTTGAAGCTGATGCTATGATACAAGAAGATGAAGCAGAAACTATAGTAGATTTAGGAATTGAAAAAATTAGGATAAGAACAGTTCTTAACTGTAAAACTAATCATGGAGTTTGTTCTAAGTGCTATGGTAGAAACTTAGCTACAGGAAAAGAAGTTAATATAGGTGAAGCAGTTGGTATAATAGCAGCTCAATCTATAGGTGAGCCGGGTACTCAGCTTACAATGCGTACATTCCATACTGGAGGGGTTGCAGGAGCCGATATAACTCAAGGTCTTCCAAGGGTTGAAGAATTATTCGAAGCTAGAAAACCAAAAGGTTTAGCTGTAATAACTGAAGTATCTGGTAGAGTTGAAATAGATGAAACTGGAAAGAGAAAAGAAGTAAATGTAATACCAGAAGAAGGCGAAACTCAAACATATGTGATACCATATGGTTCTAGATTAAAAGTTAAGCAAGGACAGATATTAGAAGCTGGAGATCCTTTAACACAAGGATTTATAAATCCTCATGATATAGTAAGAGTAAAAGGTGTTAAAGGTGTTCAAGAATATATAGTTAAAGAAGTTCAAAGGGTTTATAGACTTCAAGGGGTTGATGTTAACGATAAGCATATAGAAGTTATAGTAAGACAAATGCTATCTAAAGTTAAAGTTGAAGACCCAGGAGATACAGATTTATTACCAGGTGGATATGAAGATGTATTAACATTTAATAGATGTAACGAAGAAGCTATAGCTAAAGACTTAAGACCAGCAGTTGCTAAAAGAGTATTACTTGGTATAACTAAAGCATCTCTTGCAACTGATTCATTCTTATCAGCAGCTTCATTCCAGGAAACAACAAGAGTATTAACAGAAGCTGCAATAAAAGGTAAAGAAGACCACCTAATAGGGCTTAAAGAGAATGTTATATTAGGTAAGCTAATACCAGCAGGAACAGGAATGAAGAAATATAGAAATATAGCTGTTGAAAAAATTGAAGATTAATGGCAGATAGAGTAAAGAAATCTTGACAACCATTATTTGTGGTGTTAAAATAGTAAAGTGTGTTGTTTAAAAGTACACTAAGGGCTTATATGAGCTCTTAGTGACTTTTAAATGGCAATAAACAAGAACTAAAAGCATCAAGCTAGAAAAATGCTAATATCACATATTCATGTGTTATAGACATTAAATTGTAAGTAACAAATGTTACAATCAGTCAGTATGAGTATTCATATTGATGTAGTTGGCGGTCACTGATAAGATCGAAAATTTGGAAGGAGGTGCAGATGATGCCAACAATTAACCAATTAGTTCGTAAAAGTAGAAAAGCAGTTGAAAAGAAATCTACTGCTCCAGCATTACAAAAAGGTTACAACTCTTTAAACAAGAAAGTAACTGACGCTAGTGCTCCACAAAAAAGAGGGGTTTGTACTTCAGTAAAAACAGTTACTCCTAAGAAACCTAACTCAGCTTTAAGAAAAGTTGCCAGAGTTAGATTAACTAATGGTATAGAAGTTTCTGCTTATATACCAGGAGAAGGACATAACTTACAAGAGCATAGTGTTGTTCTTATAAGAGGCGGAAGAGTAAAAGACCTTCCAGGGGTTAGATACCATATACTAAGAGGTACTTTAGATACAGCAGGTGTTGATAAGAGAAGACAATCAAGATCTAAGTATGGTGCTAAGAAACCTAAGGACGCTAAAAAATAAAAACAATTAATGATTGATTATAGTTCGGTGCTTTAAATATATAGATATTTATGGCATCACGGCATTAAATAATTTATGTCGAGTACCTATGATTTAAGTTAAATAATTAAGGAGGGAAGCGAAATGCCAAGAAAAGGTAATGTTCCAAAGAGAGAAGTTTTACCAGATCCTATGTATGGGAGTAAGGTAGTTACTAAATTAATAAATAATTTAATGGTAGACGGAAAAAAAGGAAAGTCTCAAACAATAGTTTATGATGCTTTCACAGTTATTGCTGAAAAAACAGGAGAAGATGCTTTAGAAGTATTTAATAAGGCAATGGATAATATAATGCCTGTTTTAGAAGTAAAAGCAAGAAGAGTTGGTGGGGCAAACTACCAAGTACCAATCGAAGTTAGACCTGAAAGAAGACAAACATTAGGTTTAAGATGGTTAGTAAAATACACTAGAGCTCGTGGAGAAAAAGGAATGGTTGATAAATTAGCTAAAGAAATAATGGACGCAGCTAACAACACAGGAGCTTCAGTTAAGAAAAAAGAAGATACTCATAAAATGGCAGAAGCTAATAAAGCATTTGCTCATTATAGATGGTAGGATATATAGATATCTTATAAAATTGAGGATATCATAAGGAGGATAACCATGGCTAGAAAGTTTCCTTTGGAAAGAACTAGGAATATAGGAATCATGGCTCATATAGATGCAGGGAAAACTACTACTACAGAAAGAATCCTGTTTTATACTGGGCAAACTCATAAGATAGGAGAAACTCATGAAGGGGCTTCTCAAATGGACTGGATGGAGCAAGAAAAGGAAAGAGGTATAACAATAACTTCTGCCGCTACTACTGCTTCATGGAAAGACCATAGAATAAATATAATAGATACTCCTGGACACGTGGACTTCACAGTTGAAGTTGAAAGATCTCTAAGAGTTCTTGACGGTTCAGTTGCTGTATTCTGTGCAAAAGGTGGGGTTGAACCTCAATCTGAGAATGTATGGAGACAAGCTGAAACTTATGGAGTACCTAGAATAGCTTTTGTAAATAAAATGGATATATTAGGAGCAGATTTCTACAATGTTGTAAGCATGATGAAATCTAGATTAAATTCTAATGCAGTTCCTATGCAATTACCAATAGGTAAAGAAGATTCATTTATAGGTATAATAGACTTATTAAAAATGGATGCTGTTATATACAAAGACGACTTAGGTGTTGAAATGGAAGAAACAGACATACCAGAAGATATGAAAGAATTAGCTACAGAGTGGAGAGAAAAATTAGTTGAAGCAGTAGCTGAAACTGACGAAGAGTTAATGATGAAATATCTTGAAGGTGAAGAACCTACTATAGATGAACTAAAAGTTGCTATAAGAAAAGCTACTATAGCGTGTGAGATGAACCCAGTTTTCTGTGGTACAGCTTATAGAAACAAAGGTGTTCAGTTAGTAATAGATGCAGTTTTAGATTACTTACCAGCACCAACTGATATAGCAGCTATAAAAGGTATATTGGAAGATGGAGAGGAAGCTGAAAGACATTCTTCTGATGAAGAGCCATTTTCTGCATTAGCATTCAAAATAATGACTGACCCATTTGTTGGAAAACTAGCGTTCTTCAGAGTTTACTCTGGAACATTAGAATCTGGTTCTTATGTTTTAAATGCAACTAAGAATAAAAGAGAAAGAATTGGTCGTATACTACAAATGCATGCCAATACAAGAGAAGAAATAACTAAAGTTTATGCTGGAGATATAGCAGCAGCAGTAGGATTAAAAGATACTACTACTGGAGACACATTATGTGATCCTGCTAATCCAATAATACTTGAATCTATGGAATTCCCTGAGCCAGTTATATCTGTTGCTATAGAACCAAGTTCTAAAGCAGCTCAAGAAAAAATGGGTATAGCTCTTCAAAAATTAGCTGAAGAAGACCCAACTTTCACAGTTAAAACTGACCAAGAAACAGGACAAACTATAATATCTGGTATGGGTGAATTACACTTAGAGATAATAGTAGATAGATTATTAAGAGAATTTAAAGTAGAAGCTAAAGTTGGTGCTCCACAAGTTGCATATAGAGAAACTATAACTCAACCAGTTGATGTTGAATACAAGTACTCTAAGCAATCAGGTGGTAGAGGACAATATGGTCACGTTAAGATTAGAGTTGCTCCTCAAGAGCCAGGTGAAGGATACAAATTCACAAACAAAACTGTTGGTGGATCTGTACCAAAAGAATATGTTGGTCCAGTTGACATGGGTATACAAGGAGCTATGCAATCTGGTATAGTTGCTGGATATCCAGTTGTAGACGTTGCTGTTGAGTTATATGATGGTTCTTACCATGAAGTTGACTCTTCTGAAATGGCGTTCAAGATGGCTGGTTCAATGGCATTCAAAGATGCTATGAAGAAAGGTAATGCAGTTCTTTTAGAGCCTTACTTTAAAGTAGAAGTTGTTACTCCAGAAGATTACATGGGAGATGTTATGGGTGACTTAAACTCAAGAAGAGGATTAATCCAAGGAATGGAAGCAAGAAGTGGTGCACAAGTTATAAATGCATTTGTTCCACTTTCAGAAATGTTTGGATACTCTACAGACCTAAGATCTTCAACTCAAGGTCGTGCAACTTATACAATGATATTCGATCACTATGAACAAGTTCCAGCTTCAGTTGCTAAAAAGATAGCTGAAGGAAAATAATTTAAAAATTAATTAATAATATAAATATAAAAAATAATCAGCAAGACGAGACTTGTCTCGTCTTGCACAAGATAAAGGGAGGAAATTCAAAATGGCTAAAGCTAAATACGAAAGAACAAAACCTCATGTTAATATAGGGACAATAGGACACGTTGACCACGGTAAAACTACATTAACAGCAGCAATAACAAAAACATTATA
>NZ_JACVWA010000008.1:0-654 GCF_020658275.1 Clostridioides sp. ES-S-0190-01
TCCAGCGTGACAGGCTGGCATTCTAACCAACTGAACTACCAGGCCGCAAATGGTGGGACCAGCAGGGCTCGAACCTGCGACCCCCTGCTTGTAAGGCAGGTGCTCTCCCAGCTGAGCTATGATCCCACAAATGGTGACTCGTAGGGGAATTGAACCCCTGTTACCGCCGTGAAAGGGCGGTGTCTTAACCTCTTGACCAACGAGCCATTTATTGGCTCCAAGGGTGGGGCTCGAACCCACAGCCTACCGGTTAACAGCCGGTTGCTCCACCGTTGAGCTACCTTGGAACATCTAACGTGGCTATGTCCTACTCTCCCAGGCAGTTTCCCACCAAGTACCATCAGCGCTAGAGAACTTAACTTCTGTGTTCGGAATGGGAACAGGTGTATCTTCTCTGCTATTATAACCACATTTCTTTTTTGTTGCTAGGACAAGTATAATATTAACATTTTTTGTTATTTTTGTCAATACTTTTTTCATACTTTTTTTCAGAGTTAACACTCTAAAAACTACATATATATTTTAGCCAATGAACATCAAATAATATTGGTCAAGTCCTCGACCTATTAGTATCGATAAGCTAAATACATTGCTGCACTTACACCTTCGACCTATCAACCAGATAGTCTTTCTGGGGTCTTACCCTTGCGGTGG
>NZ_JACVWA010000010.1:0-1321 GCF_020658275.1 Clostridioides sp. ES-S-0190-01
TTGCTGCAATAGTAAGTGCATCTACTTCTCCACCATTTGCATTTGTTATATATACTTTATCTACATCATGATTTTTATCTATTTCTTTTGCTATCAATAAAGATGTCTCATATCTATTAGAACCATTCAAACGTGTTTGACTAGCACTTACAGTTGATTTTATTTGATTAGCAGTAGTTTTAGAAATAGAATTATCATCTCCAATTATAATTATATCTTTAGGATTTAGACGCTTTAATTCTGCTTTTACACTGGCTGGTACACTGTTTTTTTCAACTAAAAGTATTGGTGCATTATATGTAGTAGCTAATGGAGTTGATATAATACCGTCGATGCTTACATCTCCACTTATTATAATTACTTTATCTGAACCATTTTTCCAGCCTTCTTTACTTATCTTAACTGCTGTTTCATATCTATCACTTCCTGTAAGTTCTGTTATAGGAGCAGAAGTTTTTCTCATATATTTACTTACATCTTTTCTTGAAGTTATGTCTTCAATTATACATTCCTGTGTTACATCATAATCTTTTAAATTTAATCCCATAGCTTCTAATTCTTGTTTATCTAAAGTCTTAGGATTAGTTGTGCTATTTATTGTTATACCCTGTAATTCCCATACATTTAAATATTCTGGGTCTTTATTGTAGTTGATTGTTCCTTCATATAATCCAGTTGATTGATTGTAGTTCAGAGTTGTATCTAGTGGCATGTCATAACATTTATATTTTAAAGTAATGCTATCAGCATCTGGCTTTTCTTTAAACTTCACACTTACTTTTGATGTACTTCCTAAAACTATACTTTTTTTCTCCAAATTTATATTTAAGTTAGCATTATTTTCCATAGCATTAGACTCAGTAGCAAATGCCATTGTAGGTGCAACAATTGCCATTGAAAGAATTCCTGTTGTTATCAATCTTGCATTTTTTTTCATATTAATCTCCTTATTTAACACAAATTTCTATTTTATTTATTTTTTATCCTACTTACTGTTAAAATTACTTTTAAAACATATGTCAAAGTGTATCTCCCAAAAATTTTAAAGAAAGTTATAAAAATAAACTTACAAAAAAACAAAAAAAATTAAATATTTAAATATTTAATTATATTCACTATATCATTTATTGCCAAAAAAATCTATAAAAGACAAATAAAAACATATAATAATTAGATTTTTATAAAATTTTATGCAAAAAAAATTACGTGGCTACGTCCTACTCTCCCAGGCAGTTTCCCACCAAGTACCATCAGCGCTAGAGAGCTTAACTTCTGTGTTCGGAATGGGAACAGGTGTATCCTCTCTGCTATTGTAACCACA
>NZ_JACVWA010000011.1:0-2241 GCF_020658275.1 Clostridioides sp. ES-S-0190-01
GGGAAAAGAAAAAGAAGAATTAACAGTTGAAGAAATCTTAGAAAAATTTGAATATGCTGTTTAAAAGTATATATTATGATAATTTAATTTTAGCTTAGTTACAAATTAGTTTATTTATAAAATAATTGTAAAATCATAATATTTTTAGCAATACTACAATAATTCATATGAATATATGAACATATATAACAACAAAATTTTTGAGGGGGATATAAAAATGATTAATAAAAAAAGATTGGTAAGTTTAATTTTAGCTGGTACTCTTGGAATATCTATGCTCACTGGATGTTCTCAAAATGGAGGCTCGGATGCTTCAAAAGACAATGAAAAAACAGACAAGAGAGAAATAAAAAATATAGGAATCACTCAATTAGTAGAGCATCCATCTTTAGATAAGGCAAAACAGGGATTCATAAAAGCACTAGAAGATAAAGGTTATAAGGATGGAGATAATATAAAAATAGACTTCCAAAATGCACAAAATGATATGCCTACTACACAAAGTATTGCAAGTAAATTCGTATCTGATAAAAAAGATTTGATATATGCTATATCTACACCTTCAGCTCAAGCAGCTTATAATGCTACTAAAGATATACCTATAATCATGACTGCTGTTACAGACCCTGTAGAGGCTGGCTTGGTTAAATCTCTTGAAAAACCAGGTGGAAACGTTTCAGGTACATCAGATTATCTTTCAATTGATAAAACACTTGAATTGGTTAAAACTTTAACTCCAAAAGCAAAGAAAATAGGCGTTATATACAATACTAGTGAAGTTAATTCAAAAATACAAGTTGATTCTCTACATGATTATGCTAAGAAAAATAATTATGAAGTTGTTGAAAAAGGAATCAGTTCTTCAAGTGAAGTTAATCAAGCTATTTCTAGTTTAGTTGGCAAAATAGATGTTTTATATGTTCCTACTGATAATTTAATAGTTTCTTCTATGCCTATAGTTTCTAAAGTAGCTAACGAAAACAAAATACCTATAATAGCTTCTGAAGAAGGCTCTGTATCATCTGGTGCTTTAGCTTGTTGTGGGATAGACTACGAAAAACTAGGTTACAAGGCTGGAGAACTTGCTATTGAAGTGTTAGAGGGTAAACCTGTTGGTGATATACCTGTTGCTATGTTAGATGAAACTGAAATAATAATCAATGAAGATACACTAAAAGCACTTGACATGCAAAAGCTATCAGCAGATAATATAAAGTATATAAAGTCAGATAAAAATGCAAAATCTGCAGAGTAAAATGTAGTAAATTCAAAAAAGTAGGTAATATGAAAACTTTATATAGTAAGTACTCTTATCCACCCTAACCCTTTGAAAATTGTACTTATTGTAGCAATTTATTGCATATAAAGTTATTCATTTTCCATAAAGTCGTCTATTTTGACGACACATTATGAAAGTTATATAACTTTCTAATCATTATTTGAGCTGTCTAAATAGAAATTTAAATTTCTTAGACAGCTTTTTTTTATAAATTTTAATATCTACAGCTTTATCTTCATTCCATATTTTTCTTTAATTAAATATTTTTTCACAAAATTTCCATTCAATCCACAAGTTTAGGATAACGTTTTTTTCAATTGATATATTTTCTTTTGAAAAGTCTAAGTATACACTATGTAGTATCTTAATTAAATTTAGTAGTTGACTTTTATTATTGTATAATTTATAATTTATAACAAGTCAAGAATACATATAATTTTCTGACTAATTAAAATATTAAAAGGGAGAGATAATTATGAATACTTTATTAAACAATAAAAAATATTATTATTACTATAGCCACTATTTCTAGGGTTTGTACCTACGTTTTAACATAGATACAGACCCCTTAAGACTAGCAAAACTTTGGGATTGTATCTATGTAGGCTATATTGTTTATAGAGTTTTCATTTAACTATATAAGAGCCACATAGATTATACTATGTGGCTTATTCGTGTTTTTACCACATAGTTGTGTATACTATGTGGTTTTTTTATATACAAAATTAACAAATAATTAAAATTATAAAAATATTTTTAAAGGAGTGTTTTATTTATGTCAGGTATTATATCTGTAATGACGCAAAGTTTAATTTTATCAATCATGGCACTGGGAGTTTATATAACTTACAAAATCTTAGATTTTCCCGATATGTCTGCTGATGGTAGCTACACAATGGGAGCTTCTATTGTAGCATTTTCTCTTACTAATGGGATTTCTCCTATAGTAGCAACTTTAATGG